>DASWGX010000045.1:0-6486 GCA_036393455.1 Polyangiaceae bacterium | reverse complement strand
CCTCTCCCGGGGCCGCACCGGCGCGCGGCTCTCAACACCGATCAAGGCTGAGCGTACCGGCGGGGGCCTTGACCGAATACACCGCCTCGGCAACTCTTGTCGCCATGGTCCACGAACACCTCAAGGCGCTGCTCGATGCCGGCGAGGCAAAAGCGGCGCCGCAGGGAGCGCGCGAGCTTCCCGACGGCCGTACCCTCACGCTGTACGTGTCGAGCAACGGTGCTCATCTCACGGTGAATCGCGTCACTTCGGTGCGCGAGGACGGCGAGCTCATCTACGCCCGAACGGTAAAGGGCGAGATCTTCGTGCTCTCGCGCTCCGACGTCTACGCGGGCGCCGTGGAAGCGCCCGCGAGCGGGGGTCGCAAGGCCGGGTTCGTCTAGAGCACTCGCGCCGTTGCCGGGCGCGCGCTTGCCCGCTGCCGGCGCCGGAGCTAATCGCTCCCGCATGGCCGACCTCACCGAAGACCTGCTCCGCATCGGTGGCCGGAGCTTTGCATCACGCTTGATCGTCGGGACGGGCAAGTACGAGAGCGTCGAACAGACGCGTGCCGCGGTCGTTGCTTCGGGCGCCGAGATCGTGACGGTGGCCCTGCGGCGCGTGGATCTGAAGGATCGCGGCACGGGCAGCATGATGGCGCTCGTAACCAGCGGAGCGTTCACCGTGCTGCCCAATACGGCGGGCTGCTACACGGCGGAAGAAGCCGTTCGCACGCTGCGTCTGGCGCGGGAGCTCGGCATCGGAGATTTCGTCAAGCTCGAGGTGATCGGCGACCAGCGCACGCTGTACCCGGACAACGAACAGACGCTGATCGCGGCCGCGGAGCTGGTAAAAGAGGGGTTTACCGTGCTTCCGTATTGCATCGACGACCCCATCGTGTGCCGCAAGCTCGAAGACCTCGGCTGCGCCGCGGTGATGCCGCTCGCGGCGCCGATCGGCTCCGGGCTCGGGATTCGCAATCCATACAACCTCGGCATCATCCTCGAAAACGCGAAAGTCCCCGTGATCGTCGACGCGGGCGTCGGGACGGCGAGCGACGCGGCCATCGCGATGGAGCTCGGCTGCCACGGCGTCTTGATGAACACCGCCATCGCGCACGCCAAGGATCCGATCCTGATGGCGCAGGCCATGCGCTCGGCGGTAAACGCCGGCCGCCAGGCATTCCTCGCCGGACGCATGCCGCGGCGCCGCCACGCGAACGCCTCGAGCCCCGAAGCCGGGCTCATCGAGTGAGCAAAAAGACGCCGCTCGACCCGTATCAGCGACGCCTGCTGGCGTTTCTGAGCGTGGCCACCTTCTTTGAGGGCTACGACTTTTTCGCGCTCACGCAGATCCTGCCGAACCTGCGCGCGGACCTCGGCTTGTCGCCCCAGCAGGGCGGCTATCTCGTGGCGCTGATCAACGCAGGAACGGTGATCGCATACCTTCTGGTGAGAAAGGCCGACCGCTGGGGCCGGCGGCGCGTGCTGACCGTGACCATCGCAGGCTACACGGTGTTCACGGGGCTATCGGGCTTGGCGCCGAACGCCGTGGTCTTCGGCTTGCTGCAGCTCTGCGCGCGCATTTTCTTGATCGCCGAGTGGGCCGTGAGTCACGTCATTGCGGCAGAAGAGTTCCCGGCCAATCGGCGCGGATTCGTCATCGGCCTGGTGAGCGCATTCGCGAGCCTGGGCTCGGTGGTCTGTGCCGGTGTGGTACCGCTGTTGCTGAAGACACCGTTCGGCTGGCGCTCGGTTTACTTCGTGGGCATCGTGCCGCTCTTGCTCCTGGCCTACGCTCGCCGCGAGCTCAAGGAGACGCGGCGCTTCGCCGAACAGCGGCCGAGCGAGGAGTCCGGACTGACCGAGATCTTGCATACGCCGTATCGCGGTCGCGTGCTCAAGCTCGGGGCGATCTGGTTTTTGACCTACATCTGCACGCAGAACGGCGTCACTTTCTGGAAAGAGTTCGCCCTCGCCGAGCGCGGCATGACGGACGCCGGCGTGGGCGCGGCGATCAGCATCGCCGCGGTCGCGGCCATGCCGCCGGTTTTCTTGGCCGGAAAGCTGCTCGACTGGCTCGGACGCCGGCGAGGCGCGGCGGTCATCTTCACGCTCACCTCCGTGGGCGTTTTCGGGGCCTACAGCGTCCACGGCTATGCCGCTCTCGTCGTCTCGCTGACGCTCGGAGTCTTCGGCGCGACGGCGGTGCTGCCCGTCCTCAACGCGTTTTCCACCGAGCTTTTTCCAACGCGGCTCAGAGGTTCGGCGCTCGCCTGGTCCAACAACCTGATCGGACGCGTCGGTTACGTTCTTTCGCCGCTCGGCATCGGCGTTCTGGTGACACAGTGGGGTTGGGGTGCGACGATTCGCTGGACCGGCGCGTTTCCGATCCTCGCGCTGGCGCTGATCCTGCTCTTTTTACCGGAGACCGGAAAGAAGGAGCTCGAGGAAACGAGCGCCGTTTGACGGCGCGACGTTTTGTCGTTGCTTTCGAGCAAACGAGCCAGCAAACGGACGGACGTCGTGACTTCGTTACTTCGGCCTGGGTTCTTTCTTCACGTCGTCCCGGCGTTCTTGTACGTCATGGCGGTTTTCGTCGGCGGGCTCCTGCCCATCGACGTCGCGAGCCGCATCGGGCTCCGGCTCGGCGACAAGCTGATACACGCCGTGGCGTTCGCCTTCATGCAAGTGGTCCTTTCGAGGGCGATGGCGTTCGTGTGGCCCGGCCTGCGCGTACGCCTCGTGACCGTCCTCGGCGTGCTCGGCAGCGCGGCGCTCGGCGGCCTCCTCGAGCTGTTTCAGGCCGCGACGCCGCACCGCGCGGCGGAGCTCGCGGACTTCGTGGCCGACACCCTGGGAGCGCTCATCGCCGGCGCCGTCGCCTGGCGGCTCGCACATCGCGGCGAGCGCGGCGTGGACGCGACGTGAGCCCCGCCGGGCTCGCGCGGTGCGTCGATTTGAAAACATCCGTGCGCTTCCGTAGGCTCGCCGCGTGAGTCGCGTCGCCGCCGTTTTGGTCAGCGTGGCCGTCTTCGGAGCACCGCTTCAGTGCCAGAGCGAGCCGGAGGCGTCCGAGCGCCGCTACGACCTGCCCGAAGAAGCCCTCTACGCTCTGGCGGCGCGGTTTCGCGCGGCCGGCGACGAGGGCGCTTGGAGGACCGCGCTCGCTTTTCTGATCGAGCGCTATCCGAACAGTCGTTTTGCGGTGAGGGCTCGCGACGACCTTGCCGCGGGCGGCGCCGCACCACTCGAGCGTGACCCTGTCGATTCGGGCGCGGCAAGCGAGACGCGCCGATGAGCGCGGCTGCGTCGCCGGCGGCCGCCCGGTTGATGCTGATCACGGACGCCGCGCGCCTTCCCCGCGCGGGAATGCTGGATTGTCTCGCGCGCTGGCTCTTCGCGGCCCAACCCGGCTCGATCGTGGTGCAGCTGCGCGAACCGGCACTCGGGGCGAGAGAGCTCGTCGAGTTCGGCTCGGCGCTAAAAGAACGCGCGCGAGCGGCCGAGCAGTCTTTCATCGTCAACGACCGACTGGACGTGGCGGTGGTGCTCGGCGCCGACGGAGCTCATCTGCGCGGCGACAGCGTGAGCGTCGTCGCGGCGCGCCGCTTCCTGGGCGAGCGCGCGTGGGTTTCCGTAGCGCATCACGAACCCGCCATCGAGCCCGATCTCGGCGCCGACGCCGTGGTGTTCTCGCCCGTGCTCGAGGCGCGTAAAGGGCGAGCCGCGCACGGCACGCTCGTGCTGTCGCGGTTCACCGAAAGGCTGGCCACGTTGCCGTCGCCCCCGGCTATTTTCGCACTCGGCGGCGTGGGTCCGGGCAGCGCCGCCGAATGCATCCGAGCCGGCGCCCGGGGCGTGGCAATGCTGGGTGCCGTCTTCGACCCGCGCGCACCCGCGGTGGTGCTCGGGGAGCTCGGCCTTTGCCGCTAGGTCGAGTGCCGCTAGGTCGAGTGCCGCTAGGTCGAGCGGCGAAGATCGAACGGTTTGCCGAGCCGGGCGGAGAGTGTTTTTTCGACGGTGGCCCAGAGCTCGTCACCGGTCTTGTGCGCGATCCATCGGTCCGCCCCGGCGTCGTAGTCGAAGTGCCAGGCCGAATGCTCCGCGGCCATCCAAATCTGGCGCGCCGCCCGGTGAGAATTGACGACGTAGCGCGCGCCGTCGGAAAACTCGACGGTCAAGATGTCGCTTTCGAGCTCGACCTCGAAGCCGTCGCCCGCCGCTTCGTCCAAGGCGCGAAGCAGAGCGTCGAGCTCGGGCAGTGCTCGCGCTTGATACTCTTGCTCGCTGATCGCCATGCCGACCGGGACTACTGAGCCGGCGGAGCGACCGTGGTCGGCACGCACGCGGGTGAGATGCACTGGTTTCCGGGACGGCAATCGGCCTCGCTCTGGCAGGGCCACGCACAACGGCCGACCTGCGTATTGCAGCGGTGGGTGACGCAAGCGTCGTCGGTCTGACAGGGGAACGCCATGGGCGACGGCTGAGACGTCGTGGACGCGGTGGCGGGAGCCGTCTGGGCCGGCTGCTGTACGGGTGCGGGTTGCGCCGGCTGCCCCTGCTGTTGCGGAGCCGGCTGCCCGTAGGTGGGTTGCTGCCCGTAGGGCTGGGGTGGCGGCGCTTCTTCTTTCTTCGCGCAGCTCCAGGCGAGAGCTCCGAGCGGCAGCAAAATCCCGAGTAGGTCACGAACACGCATCGTAATTTTCTCCATGCGGGGCGGCTCCGTATCGAATCGGTCTCGAGCGAGACCCCGGCCATGATCAAGCCCATGATCAAGCCTGGTGCAACCAAACCCGGCGCGAGCCTGTGCAAGAACCGAGAGTATCGGGCTCGTGACGCTTGCGCCAGGTGGTGTCCGCGCGCGGCCCGTGTAGGTGCGAAGGTCTCTCCGGGCCCACCGACCGGCGCTCGTTTTTCCGAGGAGGCGACGGAGAAGCCGGGACGCAGCGGGACATGCAATCTCGCGTGCGAAGCCTGGAACCCTACAGCGGGGACGCCGTCAGAAGCGGAACGCCACTCGGTCGACCCTCCCTCTCCGGGACACGGAGCGCGGGACAGGGGCGTGGGACAGGGGCGTGGGACAGGGGTGCAGTCGAAGAAAAAAGAATATGGAACACGCGCTGGCGCGGAAAACGATGTTATCCTGCGAGTCCAGCCCGATGACAGAGAGGGCGGGTGATCTCGAGCGACTCGGCCAAGAGCCCACCGCGCGGTTCGTCGCCGAACTGAGCGCAGCTCTGAGGCGAAGGCCTGCGCAGGAAGCGAGGCTCGCAGGAGTCGTGCGCGCGCTCGCCCCGTACTCGACCAAGCTGCGGGGCGCCCTGGTGGCCGCGGTCGAAACCCTGGTTCGGCGCGGTTCCTACGACCGGGTCCTTTATGCCAGTGCGGTTCGGTCGCTATGCGAAGCGAGCGACGCGCGAGCGACCGAGTACGTGGCGCGCGCCCTTTCAAGCGAGGCTTCCGGCGGGCTCGTTACTCTGTCGGCGGCGACGTTGTGCCGTGACCTTCCGCTTGGTAAATCGCTGGCTCGCGCCGCGGTGGGACGTCCGCCTCATTTGGCGTTCGGGGCGGAGCTGGCTCGGGTGGCACGCGGCGATGCCGACGGAAGGCACGTGGCCTCGCTGGCGCCGATGATCAAAGAGAGTCATCGCATCGCCATGTGCGTCGAAGTTTTCGTTCCGCTCAGCTGGGCGCCGCCGCTGCCGAGCGGAGCTCAGCAAGCGCTCGCGGTTCTGCGCGATCAGGAGCGGCACCTCGGACGCTGGCTCCTCTTGGCCGAGCTCGGCGCTCGCGCCGGCGACCCGGGCCCGAGTCAGGAAGCCGAGCGGCGCGCGTGCGAAGGGCCGCAAAGCGCGCGCGCTGCCTGGTCGCTGGTTGCCTGGGCGCTCGACCCAAAGACGCCGCCGGGCGCGCGTCCAACCGTGGAGCTCGTTTCGAGACTCAGCGATCGGCCGAGCGCCCACCGCGATGCCACGTTCCTGTATCGGCTAGCGGCCGGGCAGGTCGACAGTGCGCGTTCGATGTTGGAAACCTTCGCCAAGGGCAAGAGCCTCGCTACGGTAACGGGCATCCGCTCGGCGTTGTACCTCGCGCGTGATCATGGTCGCGACGATCTCCGCGGTTCGCTGCTCGAGCTTGCCCAAAGCACCCGCCGCGAACCGTTGCGCGGCTTGGCCGCCGCGGCGCTCTACGACGCGGGCAGCGACGTTCCCGTCGATCTTTGCGCCGCGCTCGAGCGGAGCAAGCATCTCTCGACGGCGGCCTGGGCCCTCTTGATTGGTCTTCGCCGTGCCGGACATTTTCGCGGCGATTTGGTGAGCGAAGCGACGCTGCGTCGCGTGCAGCTCGGATGGGTCGAGTAGCCCTTTCCGTTCGCCTCGCGGTGGCCATGGTGGTCTCCGCTTTGGTCGTGCCGCGCGTCGCGCGGTCGGAGCAGCCGCCGGCACGCGCGCTCACCGTGTTCGTCGATTCCGACGACGACGACGACGACGGCGTGCCGGACGCG
>DASWGX010000044.1:0-4728 GCA_036393455.1 Polyangiaceae bacterium | reverse complement strand
CGGACGCCGTCGCGATCGCCGAGGTAGACGTTGTCGCCCATGCCAATCTCGTCGCCGTAGTAGACGACGGGAGTGCCCGGCAGCGACAGGAGCAGTGCATTCATCAGCTCGATGCGCCGGCGATTGTTCTGGAGCAGGGGCGAGAGGCGGCGGCGAATTCCGAGATTGATGCGCGCTTGCCGATCCGAGGCATACGCGTCGACCATGTAGTCTCGTTCTTCATCGGTGACCATTTCGAGCGTGAGCTCGTCGTGGTTACGCAGGAACACTGCCCACTGACAGCTTTCGGGGATCTGCGGCGTCTGCTCCAAAATATCCAGGATGGGAAAGCTGTCTTCCATCCTGAGCGCCATGAACAGGCGCGGCATGATGGGAAAGTGGAACGCCATGTGGCATTCATCGCCGGCGCCGAAGTATGCGACCGCGTCCTCGGGCCACTGATTCGCTTCTGCGAGCAGCATCTTGTTCTTGAAGCGACGCTCGACGTGGCGTCTCAATTTGCGCAAAAATCCGTGCGTTTCCGGCAGATTCTCGCACCCCGTGTCCTCGCGCTCGAAAAGGTAGGGGACCGCGTCGAGGCGGAGCCCGTCGACGCCGAGATCGAGCCAGTGATCGACCGTGGCGAGCATCACGCGCTCCACCTCCGGGTTCGCGAAGTTCAAATCGGGCTGATGCGAGTAGAAGCGGTGCCAGTAGTAGGCGCGCGCCACGGGGTCCCAGGTCCAGTTCGAGGTTTCGAAATCCTGAAAAATGATGCGGGCCTCGGAGTACCGGTTCGCGTCGTCGCTCCAGACGTACCAGTCTCTGTAGCGGCTTCCCGCGGGCGCTCGCCGGGCGCGCTGGAACCACGGGTGCTGGTCCGAGGTATGGTTGAGCACGAGCTCGGTGACGACTTTGAGGCCTCGCGCGTGCGCCGCCTTCAAGAACGCCTTGAAGTCCTTCAACGTGCCGACCGCCGGGTGAACCGATTCGTAGTCGGCGATGTCGTAACCGTCGTCGCGGAGCGGCGAAGGATAGAAGGGCAAGAGCCAGAGCGTGGTGACCCCGAGATCCTGCAGGTAGTCGAGCCTTTCGCTGAGCCCCTTGAAGTCTCCGATGCCGTCCCCGTCGGCGTCGTAGAACGAGCGGATCCTGAGCTCGTAGAAAATGGCGTCTTTGTACCAGTCCGGACTGTCTTCCATGGCTCCGTGTCAGGGCGGGAGGCAAACGTTGACGGGCGCTCCGGCGAGGAAAGCACGTACGTTTCCCACCGTCATCCGTATCAAGCGTTTTCGTGCTGCTACCGAGGCCCACGCAACATGTGGCGTGATGACGCAGTTCGGTGCGCCGGCCAGTGGGTGGGTGCCCTCGGGCGGCTCGACCGCGAGCACGTCCAGGGCCGCGCCCGCGATGCAGCCCTCGCGAAGCGCAGTCTCGAGCGCGCGCTCGTCGATCAAGGGGCCGCGCGCGGTATTGAGCAGAAACGCGTCCGCCTTCATCGAAGCCAGACGCTCTTCGGACACCATGCCTTCGGTTTGGGGCGTCAGCGGACAGTGCAGGGTTACGACGTCGCTCTTTTGGAACAACTCGTCGAGCGGAACGTGCGGATGCGCTGCTCCGGCGCGCGGCGAGCGCGTGTTCGCGATCACGCGCATGCCGAAGGCAGTCCCGATTTCCGCCACTCTGCGACCGATGGCCCCGTAGCCGACGACGCCGAGCGTCAGCCCTTCGAGCTCCCTGAGCGGCGCGAGCGTGTAGGAAAAATCAAGCGATCGGGCCCAGCCGCCGCGGCGCACGTCCTCGCTGTGCCGGCCCACCTGGTGCGTGAGCTCGAGCAAGAGAGCGAAGGTGAGCTGAGCGACGGAAGCGGTGCTGTAGCCCGGCACGTTGGACACGACGACGCGGCGCTCGGTGGCCGCCCGTAGGTCGACGATATCCGTGCCCGTGGCGAGCACGGAGATGAAGCGGAGCTCGGGCAGACCGAAAATCTCTTCGCGGCCGAGTCGCACCTTGTTGGTCAGAACGACGTCCGCGCCGCCCGCGCGCGCGACGACGTCCGCGGGCGCCGTGCGCGCAAGCACCGAGAGCTCGCCGAGCGCCGCGAGCGGTCCCCAATCGAGGTCTCCGGGGTTCAGCGGATGGCCGTCGAGGATGACGATTTTCGGCATCGTCGAGCCTTACCACGGTATCTTATGCAGGATGCGGTGCGACGTGCACGGGATCGGGGCGGCGCCGGACGGTCAGTGCGTCCTGTGCCGTCGAGAGGTGCGCGCGCAGTCGAGACGGCGGACGCGCAAGCTTGCGGCTCAGGGTGCGATGGGCTTGTTCGCGGCGTCCGCCGCCCTGCTGGCAGGTCCGCGCGCCGCGCGCTTCGCGTCGGACCTCACACGGCAGCCGCGCGAGGCCAGCGTTCGCGATGCAGAGCCGCCCAAGCCCGTTCTGCGGCCTCCGGCAAACCCGAACGCCCGCGTGGAGCGCGAGCCCGAATGGCGACACGCATTGCCGCCTCGCGCGCCGCCGCCCCAGCCCGCGCCACGCGCCGCCGACTCTCCCGAGCCGCCGCCGGAAGCCGCGGCAGCCGAAATCGCGGGTCGGCCTGGAGCGCCGACCCCCGCCGAACTGCGAGCGGCGATCGATGCGACGCGCATCGTCATTTTCACGACGAGCTGGTGCTTGCAGTGCAAGAGGGCGAAGGCATTCCTGCGGGCGAGCGGCTTTCGCTACCAGGAGCGCGACATCGAAAGGGACGAGCGTGCCGCGCGCGAGCTCAGGCAACGATCGGGCTCGATGAAGGCGCAGATCCCGACCCTCGAGATCGACGGTAAGCTCTTGCAAAGCGGCTTCAGCCGAGACTACCTGCTCTATCACATGGCGCGAAGCGTCGAACGGCGGCTCGGGGTCGATGGCGTTCGCTTCAAATAACCGGCGAGGGGCGGCTAGATCGTGTCCCAGCTGTACCGCTCGCGTTCGAAGGCGTGGTCCGCGAGGGCTTTGACGTCTTCATCGACGTTGTCGTCGATTTCGTCGATGTTGTTGCGGATGCGGCGGCGCACCTGTCCGCCCAGCGCCGCGGCTATCTGGAGCTCCTGCGCCACGTCGTCCGCGCCGTCCTCGAGCGAGGCGTTCACGCGGCTCAGCACGGATGCAAACACGAACAGGTCGATCATGATGTCCGCCATGCGCCGTGTCGCGAGCTGTTTGTCGATGATCTTCGGCCCGTGGCGGCGCAGCAGCCGGTCCGCCGCCGTGGCGAGGCTGCGCGTGGCATCCTCGAAAATGGCGGCTTGCGGCTTCAGCGCCGGGCTCAGCTTGGTAAAGGCGTTCTTGCCGCGGTTGATCAAGCTCGTCGCGTAGGTGGCGCGGCGCATCGCGTATTCCCTGAGCACGCCGAAGCCCTTGATCGGATCGTTGAACACGCCTTGCAGGCTGGCTGAGAGCTCTTTCAATTGTTGCCCGAGGTCGTTCATCGCCGTCAGCGCGATGAACAGCCGCAGGA
Source organism: Polyangiaceae bacterium (assembly GCA_036393455.1). Taxonomy (GTDB): domain Bacteria; phylum Myxococcota_A; class Polyangia; order Polyangiales; family Polyangiaceae; genus DASWGX01. The sequence continues at coordinate 1,253 of DASWGX010000044.1, read as the reverse complement.
TGTCGTTCGTGCCTTCGAAGATACGGTTGATGCGGGAGTCCCTGAGCGCGCGCTCGTACGGAAACTCGCACATATAGCCGTTGCCCGCGGCGATCTGCAGCGCTTCGTCCGCCGTGCGCCACAGCGCTTCGCTCGCGAAGACCTTGCTGATTGCGGCTTCGATGGCGTAGTCCTCGTAACCGCCGTCGCTCAGGCCGGCGACCATGCTCACCACGCTTTCCGCGGCATAGCAGTCGATCACCATGTTCCCGACCTTCTGTTTGATGGTGCCGAACTCGCGAATCGGGCGTCCGAACTGCACGCGCTCGTTGGCTTGCGCCGTCGCCATCGCGATGAGCCGTTTCATGCCGCCCACCGACCCGCCGCCCAGGCCCGTGCGCCCGCTGTTCAGGATGCTCATCGCTATTTTGAAGCCCTTGCCGACCTCTCCGAGCAGGTGATCGCCGGGCACGCGCACGTTGTCGAAGTGCACCGTGGTCGTAGAGCTCGCGCGGATCCCCATCTTGTCTTCGTGAGGGCCCACGCTGACGCCGGGCATGTCACGCGTCACGATGAACGCACTCAAATGGCGGCGCTCTTCCGCAGCCCCCGTTTTGGCGAACACCGTGAAAAAATCAGCGATGCCGCCGTTCGTGATCCAGATCTTGTCGCCGTTCAGAATCCAGTCGTCGCCGTCGCGTCGCGCGCTGGTTTTGATCGACGCGGCGTCTGACCCGGAGCCGGGCTCCGTCAGGCAGAAGGCGGCGATCGTCTCGCCGGTGGCGAGCCGAGAATAGTACTTCTCGCGCTGCGCCTCCGTCCCGTAGAGCAACAAGCCGCGCATGCCGATGGAGCTGTGGGCGCCGATCGTCACCGCGACCGAAGCGTCGTACTTTGCGACTTCCTGAAGGGCGCGAGAGTAGGCGGCGCTGCGGAAGCCCATGCCGCCCGAGGCTTCGGGAATGACGAAGCTGAAAAGCCCGAAGTCGCGCAGCTCCTGCAGAAACTCCGGAGGCAATTCTCCGTCCCGGTCCCAGACACGAAAATCCGCCTGGTGTGGCTTGAGCAGTTGCTCGACGGACCGCACGACGTTCTGCAACGTGTCCCGTTCTTGATCGCTGACGCGCGGGAACGGAATGATGACGTCTTCCTCGATTTCGCCGAAGCAGAGCGACCGCATGAAGCTCGTATTGCTTTTGTCGACCACGCGAAACCTCCGAGACGTCAAACTTAGGGGCAGCTTTGCAAAACGGCAAACCTACGGCGGCAAAAAA
>DASWGX010000043.1:0-5517 GCA_036393455.1 Polyangiaceae bacterium | reverse complement strand
ACGGTCACGGGACGCCCAAGCCTGCGACTGCGTTCGTGCTCCACGTCGGAGCGCGCCAGGACCAGCGCCGCGTTGACGCCGCCGAACGCGGCGGAAAGCTTCAGCGCGTGGCGCGCCGAGCCGCGCTCGTTCCTCGCCGGTAATCGGGCCAAAAGCTCCGGGATCGCCGTGCCGCCGCCAAAGCTCGCCGGCGTCACGCCCCTCTGCATGGCGTCGAGCGCCGCCAGGGTTTCGAGCACGCCTCCCGCGCCCAGCGTATGCCCGATACTGCCCTTGAATGCGTGGACGACGGCGTCGGTCGGCCCCAGTGCCCGCTCGAGCGCGCGGGCCTCCGCTGTGTCGTTGTACGTCGTCGCGGTGCCGTGGGCGCTCACGAGGTCGATGCTGCCGGCCGAAACCTCGGCGTCGGCGAGCGCGCGAAGCGCCGCCGCCGCCAGACCCTTTCCGCTCGGGTCGGGCGCGGTGACGTGATGCGCATCCGAGGTCGCGGCGAACCCAAGCACTCTGCCGAGACACGGCGACGACGTCCGCGCGAGCGCCACGAGCGCGGCACCTTCGCCGAGCGCCAATCCGTCGCGCTCGACGCGGAACGGCCGCGGAACCGTCGCCGTCGTCGCCCCCAGCACCTCGAACCCCGCCGCCACCAGCGGATCGACTGCGTCATATCCGCCGGCGATGACGAGATCGCAGTGGTCGAGCTCGAGGTAGCGCAAGCCAATTCCGAGCGCGAGCGTCGAAGACGCGCAGGCGGCGAGTACCTGCACGACGCGCACGGCGCGTATCCCGAGCCGCGCCTCGACCTCACGCGCCGGCGCGAAATAGGGCGCCGCCCGCGCGACCCCGCGCTCGATGGCTTGCGCGGCAGCCAGACTCCGAAACGCGCCGCGCTGCGCGAACAAGCCTGCGCTCGACGTTCCGAGCACGACCGCGACGCGTTCGCTTCGAAAGCCCGGACGAACCGAGTCGAGCTCGACGGCCAGATCCCGCGCCGCGGCGTTCAAGAGCGCCGCCGAGGTTTCCAGTTCACCATCGCGGACCGGGCTCGGCAATCGCGCCGCGCGCGGCCGGGTGAGCCCGTGCTCGGAAAGCTCGGGATCGAGCCCGACGGCGCATCGCGGTGCCTCGCCCGCGGCGCCGACGGCGTAGGCGTTCGCTCCGCGACCGAGGCTCGACAAGGCGCCCGCCGCGATCACGCCGATCGACGACCCCGTCATCTCGCGGTCCCCAGGACCACGCACGCCTCGCCTCGCGGTTTCGCCACGAGCAGCATCACCTGTTCCCAGCGCCGCGCCGCGAGCGCTTCCGCCGCGCGAACGTAAAGAGCCATCGTCAGCGCCTCGTACGCGCCGCCACCGGCGCTCCTTCTCGAGACGCGCTCCCATTCAGAGCGTTGGAGCCGGCGTTGCGCGCGCTCTTCGTCCCCGACCACGACCACGAGCGCGCTCGAGGCGTCCGTGGGAGGCGGCGCTTCGCGCAGCACGTCCCCGTGCGCGTTCGGCGGGCTCGTATAAGTCAAGCGGCAGAGCGGCGTGCGCAGGCGGCGTGCAGCCGAGCTTTCCGTTTCGATCGTGAGGGCGCCGCCGCCTTCCCCGCGCTCGTCGTGAAGCCCGGACAGTTTCGCGAGCACGGCATCCACCAGCGGATCGTGCACGGTGAGCGAGGCGGCCACGGCCGCGCGGCAAAGGCCGAGCGTGACGAAGTCCGCCGCGACGGCGAGCGCGCTCTCGGGCCCGAGGTAGAGGTCGGCCGTGTTGGTGACGGGCCCCGTAAGACCGAGGTAGATGGACGCGTTTCCCGACACTGCGCTCGGAACCAGGTGCGGAAACTCCGCCGGATGCGCGAAGCGCACACCACGTTTTTTCACGCGAGCCAGGAATTGAACCGTCCGCTCCACGCTTTCGAACGCGCTGCCGACCACGAGGGCGACGCCCTCCGGCGCTAGCCCGGCGCCGGAGAGAGCGGCCCGTACCCGGTGAGTGACGCCAGCGGTAGCACGGTCGAAACGGCGCGACCGGGACGCATCGAGCTCGGCCAACAGGTCCGTCGACAACGCCGTCCAGTCAGTCTCGCCATCGAACGGCAGATCGCCCGCGAAGACCGGCGGTACAGCGCCGTGGCCGGCCGCGCCCGTGATGACGAGCCGCTCGCGGCGTGCAGCGGCGGGACGCCGATCCGCGCCGCTCGCTGCCTCGAACACCAGCGCACAGCCCGTACCCCCGAAGCCGAACGACGTGCTCAGCGCGGCGCGCAACGGCGCTTCGACGCCGCGCACCGGCACGTGACGCAGCCGCGCGTCGGCAAGAGGCTCGGCGAGTCCGCCCGTCGGCGGGACGGCGCCACGCTCGAGTGCGCACACGGTGATCACCGCCTCCACGGCGCCGGCCGCGCCGAGCGTGTGGCCAAGCTGCCCCTTGCTCGACGAAACCCATACACGTTCCGCTTCTTCGCCGAGCACGACCGAGAGGGCGCAAGCTTCGGCACGATCGTTGTGCAGGGTGCCGGTGCCGTGCGCGTTGACGTAGTCCACGTCCTTTGGCGAAAGTCCCGCGCTGCGGAGCGCGCTCCGTACGATCGCCACGGCGGGCGCACCATCCGGCTTCGGCTGCGTCAAATGATACGCTTCCGCCGCCACCGCCCAGCCCGAAAGGAAGGCTCGTATCGGTGCGCCGCGCGCGCGGGCGTTCGCCTCGGTTTCGAGGAGCAGGAAGCCGGCTCCTTCGCCCAGGGTGAGCCCGCCGCGCGAGGCGTCGAAGGGACGGCACGCTTCGGGAGCGACGATTCCGAGAGCGCCGAACCCGGAGAGCGTCAAGCGGCAAAGAGCGTCGACGCCGCCCGCGAGCACGAAGCGCGCCCGTCCGGTAGCGAGCCAGTTCACCGCGAGCACGGCCGCGACCGCTCCGCTCGCGCAGGCCGAACAGACCGTCGTCGTGCCGCGGCGAATTCCGAAACGCTCGGCGAGCCACGTCGTCGTCGCGGAGAGCGGGTAGCCGAGCAAGCGCTCCAGATCCGCGGCGGCGGGCTCGCGTTCTCGAATCGTTTCGAGCACCGCCTCGGCTTCCAGCATGCCGCCGGCGGAAGTGCCGACGACCAGAGCCGCGTCGGCGAGATCCGTTTCGACCAGGTGGGCTCGCTCGAGCGCCTCGGCGATCGCCACGTAGGAGAGACGGTCGCAGCGCGTGCCCGACGGAGCATCGAGCTCGTCCGTCACGGGCGCCGCCAACACCTCCCGCGGCTCGACTTCACAGCCTTGCACGGCCCGGAACGCGCGGCGGCCGGCGATCAGCGCCGTGAACGTCGCGTCGCTGCCGGCACCGAGCGCCGTCACCGCGCCGATTCCCGTCACCGCGATGCGCGTCATCCGGATTTTCGGGCTCGTGCCACGTGCGCCGCGAGCGCCGACACGGAAGCGAACACGGCCTTGCCGTTGTCTCCCTCCGGTATCGGCACGCCGAACTGCTCCTCCACCGCCATCGCCAGCTGCAGGGCGTCGAGCGAGTCGAGCCCGAGCCCTTCTCCGAATAGAGGAGCGTCGTCGTCGATCTCGCTCGGCTGCCTGTCGCGCACGTCGAGCTCTTTGACGATGAGCTCCTTGAGCTCGAGCAAGAGCTCGTCACTCATAGGGATAGCTTTCTCTTGAGCGCGGCCACGATGTCGGCGTCGCGCACGCCGTCGGCGTCCGCGCGGTAGCTCAAGACCAGTCGGTGCCGCAGCGCCGGCAACGCCAGAGCGGCCACGTCCTCGACGTCGGCGGCGGCTTCGCCGCGCAGCGCCGCGCGCGCCTTGGCCCCGAGCACGAGCGCCTGGCTCCCGCGCGGCCCGGCTCCGAAGCGTACGTACTGGCTGACCTCGTTCGGCGCTTCGCGGCTGTCCGGGCGCGACGCGCGCGCCAGGCGAACTGCGATTTGTACCGCTTCGTCCGTGACCGGCACCTTCGGCACCAGCTCTCCGATTTCGCGCAGCTCTTCGAGCGTGACGACCGGTTCGATCGAATATCGCGACGGAGCCGTGGTGCGCCGCGCGATCTCTCGCTCCTCCTCCTCGGACGGGTATTCGACGTGCACCTCGATCAGGAAGCGGTCGAGCTGCGCCTCGGGCAACGGATACGTGCCCTCTTGCTCGATGGGGTTCCGCGTCGCGAACACTTGAAACGGATCGGGCAGCGCGTGTGTCGCGCCGCCGACCGTAACGTGGCGCTCCTGCATCGCTTGCAGTAGCGCCGCCTGAGTCTTGGGCGGGGTGCGGTTGATCTCGTCGGCCAGCACCAGGTTCTTGAAAATGGGGCCGCGCATGAAGCGCACCTCGCGACGAACCGCGCCGCCCGCGTCGATGTCATTCAGAACGTCCGTGCCCGTGATGTCGGCCGGCAAGAGGTCGGGCGTGAACTGCACGCGGCCGAAAGAAAGACCCAGCGCCTTGGCGACGCTCGCGACGAGCAACGTCTTGGCGAGACCGGGTACGCCCACGAGCAGCGCGTGACCCCGAGCGAGCAGCGCGATGAGCATGGCGTCCACCACGACGTCCTGACCTACGACCGCCCGCGCTACCTGCTCTTTGAGCCGCACACAGGCCGAGCGGCACTTCTCGAGCAGCTCGACGTCGCGCGAGCCCGAGGTTGAAGTCAAAGGAAGGCTCACGATGCGGGCCTGGTTTCGGGGCAATTCGGCTGCGACAAGGGCGCGGAGCTTAGCATGCTCGCTCCGCTCGAACAGACCACGAAAAGGCCCTGAGCCAATGCATTTTTGTGCTCCGGGCTCGGTGAAAGTGGCGAGCATGTCGGGCCACTCGTTTGCCGAGCCACTTGCCGCGCGCGCGAGGGCGTGCGAGCCGACGCCGGATGCAGCCGCAAGGAACCCCCGCTGCGGCGACGTCCACGAGCACGGCGCCGAGCGTCATCGTCGAGCGACCGCCCCCGGGTCTTGCGCGCGGCGTCGTCGCATGGCCCGCCGAAGCCGTGATCGTCGCCGGGAGCCTCGCATGCGCGCTCGGCGCCGCCACGTGGCTCTGGATGCTGCGGCGGCGCGCGCATCCTCGCCGGGCGACACCGGACGGCGCGCGACGAAAATGAAATCGCTGGTCCGGCGCCTCGTCGTCGCGATGCTGCTAGCCATCGCCGTCTACGGTGCTTTCGTGCTCTACTCCGGCTACGAGCGCGTCAAGGAAAGCCTGAGCGGCTTTCACGCGACGGCCTTCCTCGCCGCGGTTGGTCTCAGCAGCGCCAACTACCTGGTGCGCTTCATCAAATGGGAATACTACCTTGCGCGCCTGGGCGTCCGCGGGATTCCGAAGCTCGACAGCCTTCTCGTTTTTCTGTCGGGCTTCGTGCTCACGGTGACGCCAGGCAAGGTCGGCGAAGTCTTCAAGAGTGCCGTACTCGCGGAAACCCACGGCGTCCCCGTGGCCAAGACGGCCCCCATCGTCTTCGCCGAACGTATCACCGACGTCATCGGCGTGGTGGCTCTGATCCTGCTCGGCAGCCTGGGTTTCTCCGGCGGGCTCTCCTGGGCCCTGGCCGGCGCG
>DASWGX010000042.1:0-3451 GCA_036393455.1 Polyangiaceae bacterium | reverse complement strand
GACAGCCCAGTGCCGAAACTTCCTTTTTTGGTTCCGGCTACGCCGGCTCAGGCTTTCCACGTGCCGTCGAGGCGCCAAGCGTCGATGCCGCGCACCGCCTCGACGATCGCGCCGTAGATGCCGAGCTCTCCGAGCACGCCGAGCGTCAAGGTGCGCGTGATATCTCGAATCTCGGCGCGCGGTGCCGCTCCCGCGCTCGGCGCTCGCCCGGCCGCGGCGAGCAGCGCCGTCGCGGGCGGTTCGGCGGGGCCCGGGCTTCGGATCAGATCGAGAGCGAGGGCGAAGCGCCCGCTGGCGATGCTCGCGCGGAGCTCCTCGGCGCCGACGAGCCTCACGGCGATTTCGTTGCGCGGCCCCGAGATCGCCGCGGCTACGACTTCGGCGACGGCGGCGAGCTGCGGCGCGTTGTTTGCGACGAGCAGCGCTCGAGGGCCGCCGCCCCAACGCACCGGCGAGGCTCGGTGCGTCGCGCGAACACCCAGGTGGCGGAGTTGATCGGCGCCGATGGCGTCGGCAAGCCTCTGAGCCACGCCGGGCGCGCCCCAGACGCCGAGCCCGGAACCCGTTCGGAGCGCAGCCCATCCCATCGATCCGGCGTCGAAGGGCCGCGCGCCTTTGCGGCGCTGGTGGAGGCCGCTGCCGAGCCAGCCGACGTCGGACTGCCCGGCTTCGAAGGCGCGCAGTCCCGCGCCGAGACTGGCGGCGAACGACACGCTGATGCCTTCGAGGAACGCCGGCCCGCGGGCGGCGTTGACGTTGCGCGCGAGCGACAGTGTTCCCCGTCCGGGGCGGGCCGAGAAGGCGCCGGTGCCGTCGGGGCGGAGCGGCGAGAAGCCGCGCGGCACCACGGCCGAGAACGGGCTCGCGAGCCGCCGCGCGATCGGCTCTGCGTCGGTACCGCCGATCCGAATTCGAAGCCGGTCCAGGGCTCGCGCCTCGAGCGGGGCGAGCGCGCCGAACTTGGCGGCGCGTTCCAGCGAAAAGATGGCGTCGCGTGCTTCGATCGGCCGGCCACCCCCGCTCACGAGCCCGGGACGCAGCGCCACTACGAGGCCGTCGCCTTCCTTGCGCGGCAGGTTCTCGGCCAGGGTTGGAAACACCCGACCGCGCTCGTCCAAAGCGTAGAGCGAGTCGAACACGGCGTGCGCGAAGAGCGCCGCGCCGGGATCGTCGAGGTCGTGGGGGTCGAGCTTGTCGGTGGCCCACGGGACGCTGAGCCGGAGCACGCCGCCGAGCGGCGTACGGCCGAGCGCGTGCGCGCGTTCCCCGAAGGCGAGGCCGGTCGCGAGCGTTCCGAGGAGAAAGCCGCGCCGCGTGGGCGCGCATTGCTTCGCGCCGGATAGCACCGATGCTTGCCGGCGTTGCCCGTTCAGCGGATTACCCATAGCTCCTTGCGGCTCGCGACGACGACCGGAGCAAGTCCCGAGCCTTGCCACGGACACACCGCGACGGCCGTGACGCCGTCGGGGACTGGAATTTCGACGCGCTGCGCGGGGGGCTCGTTCGAGCGCCAGCTCAGAACGCGCAAGCGATCTTGCTCCGGCTCGAGCGTGTCGGAGCCCGCCACCAGCTCCGGAACCGCATCACCGTCCAGATCGCCCCAGGCGAGTTGAGCGCCGAGCGCGTCGAGCTCCGCCTCACGGCGCGCCTCGTCGCGCAAAACGACGCGCGAGTCGCCTTGTGCACGGGCTGCGAAGACGGCGTGGAGACGGCCCTCGCGATCGACGAAGCGGAAGGACGCGAGGGCGTCGATGCGTTCGGGCAGCTCGGGGCGCGGCGCGGAGTCGCCAGGCCTGCAGCCGTCGATCGTGCCAGCGACACCGAGCTCGCCGATCGGGCTGCAGCCGCCGCTAGGCCAGGGCAGCACGGGCGGCAAACGCCCGATGAGCTCGAGGGACGGCGTCAAACGCACCGTGTACGCGCGATCGCTCGAACCGACGAGAATGTCGCGCCCCGAAACGAAGGAGACGCCGGCGAGCGGTTCGCGCAGCGGCGACGGTGCGATCGGGGAAAGCGCTGACCAGTCGACCGCCGAGATGCTGGTGAAGGTTGTGCCGCGGAAGCGCCCGACGGCGATGCGCCGGCGGCCCACGTAGACGATCTCGTCGTTGCCGTCGGCGTCGATATCGCCGCACGCCAGGGCGACGACTTCGCGTTCCGGCGCCGGGACTCGATCGATTCGACTCACCACGAGCGGCGTGACCGGCAAGAGAGAGCGCACCTCGGCGTCGGCGCGGCGTGACGCGAAAGCGTGAGCCAAGACTTTGGGTTCGGGGTCGAACGCCCGGCGCCAGATGTTCCCCCCCGCTCGGTACTCGTCGGCGGTCGCTTCCAGTCTTCCGGCTCGCAGCACCGGCTCGATGTGCACGAAACGTCCCACGGGTGCGGCGAGGGCTCGAGCCCGCGGGAGCGTCACCGGTTGGGCGTGGGCGCGCGCGCCCGAACCAAGCCGGGCGGCGGTGAGCCGCGTCAGGCGCTCGACCAGCGCGCGAGCTCCCTGATTCTCGAAAGGTGCTCCCGGCGCCGCTGCCATGACGAGCCGAGGCGCGCCGGTTGCGGTGCGGTTCAGCGTCGACGCGAGCTCACACGCGAGCTCGTCGAGCGCGTTTCGTTGCTCCTGCGGGCACGCGGACCCGGCGGAGGGCCGAGCCGGGTCCGCTCCTGCGGGCGGCGCGCAAAAGAACGTTGCGAGCAGTGCGCCGAGCCAAGCCGGCCAACCGGAGCACGGGTAAACGATCGCGACTCGCGCGCGACTCGGCGCTGGAGCCAGCGTGGGAGCAATCCGGCGTCTGGTAGCGGTCATTTCGAAGCTTCGGGGTCGAGTATTGGCAGGAGCTGCGCGGGAAAAGCGTCGAGCGGCTTGCTTTTCGATGATCGGCGACCCGGTTGGGACCATCCTATGATATCCCATCGGGCGACGTGGTCGGCCGCGGCATTCGCTCTCTCGCCCTGGGTTTGTTCGTCGGCGGCGCCTTCGTTTCGGGGTCGCGAGCCGCGCACGCTCAGTGCGTGGACGAGGCGCTGAAGCAGCAGCTGATCGGCAAGCGAGCCTACCGCGGGGTGGTCCCTCGGCTGTTCCAGAAGGCCCTACGGCACGAGCTTTCCGCAATGGGCGGCTGGTACGCCGGGGACTTGTCCGACGGCGCGCCCGTCTACGGCGGTGCGTATACGTTTCACTTCACCGAGGATCTGGGCCTCGAGGCATCCTATTTTCGGACCACTCAGAAGTTCGCGCTGCTCGAAGCCATCAACGACCGGCAAGCGGGGCTGATCGACATCGTCGCGGCGGAGCGCTCCACCGTTCAACTCTTCCTCGGGCATTTGGTCTGGTCGCTCGCGTACGGCAAGGTTCGCTGGCTCGGCGGTGCGATCGGGCGCTTCGACTTCCACGTCGCGCTCGGCGCCGGCGCCGCGGTGGAACCCGGCGACCTAGGGCTCACCGGCTCGGGAG
>DASWGX010000041.1:0-7512 GCA_036393455.1 Polyangiaceae bacterium | reverse complement strand
GAGGAAACGTATCAGCTGACCGCGGCGCTCAAGTATCTCCCGTGGGGCGCCACCGTTCCCGTCGTCACCGACGCGCGCTTCTCGGGAGTCTCGACCGGCGCGTGCATCGGTCACGTGGCGCCCGAGGCGCTTGCCGGCGGCCCCATCGCCAAGCTTCGCGACGGCGACGTCATCGAGATCGTCATCGAGCGAAAGATGCTGGAAGGCCGGGTCGACTTCGTGGGTACGTCCGAGGAGCGACTCACTCCCGGCGCCGCCGCGTCCCTGCTCGCGGGGCGATCGCCTCACCCGCGCCTCGGCCCGAATGCCGCGTTGCCCGGGGACACCCGCCTCTGGGCCGCGCTTCAGCGCGCGAGCGGCGGGACCTGGGCCGGCTGTGTCTACGACGTCGATCGCATCGTCGCGGTCGTCGAAGCCGGGCTCCGAGCGATGCGTCGCGGCGAAAATGAGCCGACTGGCTCGGCGTAGGCAGCCTTGCGGGAGCCGGCCGCGCTCAGTGCTGGATTCCGCCATCAACGAAAGCGCGTGGCGCGGTGTCCGGCGCTGGTCTTCTTTTCTGACCCGTGTTGGGATTGCCGGACGACTATCCGGGCAGGAATCGCGTTCGTTACCCAGCTTTCCAGGGCTTGCCCGAACCCCATGCACCGATCCATCTCCCGCCGCGTCGCCCTGGGCTCATGGGGCGCATTCTCGTTGGTGGTGGTTGCGGCGTGCGGCGGCGGCGGTTCCGGCGCGGGCGGCAATGCCGGCGGCAACGTCGGAACGGCGAGTGGTTCGGGAGGCGGTCAGAGCTCGGGCTCGGGCGCCGGAGGTGGGTTCGGGTCCGGTGGTGTTCCCACGGTGGAGGCCGGCTACGGGCCAGGGCCCGGGCAAGCGCCGATTCGTCGCCTGACGAACGAAGAGTACCTGGCGTCCGTCCAGGATCTATTTCCGGGCATTGTGTTGCCGGCGCTAGAATTCACGCCGGATACCGCCGTGGCGGGCTTGCGCAATCTCGCGAGCACACAGACGAGCACGCTCGCGCGCGTCGAACAGTACGAAGCCGCGGCGCAGGTCGTCGCGGAAGCGGTCACGGCGGACCCGACCTCTCTCACCGGTTGTGACGCCGCTCAAGCGGGAGAGGTGACATGCGCGGAGCCGTACTTCCTCGGGCTCGGGCAGCGCGCCTACCGGAGGCCGCTCACGGCCGAAGAGGCGCAGTCCTTCTCGACGCTGTTCGGCGCGAATGCGGACAGCGCAGACTACCTGGCTCGCCTTCGCATCGTCATTCAGTCGATCCTGCTTTCCCCGCACTTCTTGTTTCGCCCGGAGTTCGGCGTCCCCGCTGCCGGCGACGTGGTCGCGCTCACGCCGTGGGAGCTCGCGACGCGGCTCTCCTATTTCATCGTGGGTTCGACGCCGGACGTCGAGCTTGGCGCGGCCGCCGACGCCGGGCAATTGAACACGCCGGAACAGGTCATGGCCCAGGCGACGCGCCTGCTCGCCGATCCGCGGGCGCGCGGCCACCTGGTGAATTTTCATCGAGCGTGGCTGGGCGTGGAGCGCGTCGGGGCCTTGGTCAAAGACGAAGAGCTCTATCCGAGCTTCACGCCGAACCTTGCCAGCGCAATGGGCGAGGAAACGCGACGCTTCCTCGAGCACGTGCTGTTCTCCGGCGCCGCGACGTACCGCGATCTCTTCACGGCGCCGTACACGTTCGCCAACGCGGGGCTCGCGGCATTCTACGGCCGCCCGGCGCCGGCCACCGACTGGGACCGTATCGAGCAGGATCCGGCGCAGCGCGCGGGCATCCTCACCCAGGCGTCCCTGCTCGCGACGATGGCCAAGGAAGAAGACACGGACGCAATTCGCCGCGGCAAGTTCGTGCTCGGGCAGGTCCTGTGTCAAACCGTGCTGCCGCCGCCGGCCAACGTCGTGGCCCAGTTTCCCCAGATGGATCTGGACTTGACCATGCGCGACAGGCTCGCCGCTCATACCCAAGAGCCGGTTTGCGCCACGTGCCACTCGCTGCTCGATCCGATTGGTCTGACCTTCGAGCACTACGACGCCACGGGCGCGTGGCGCGACACCGATCGCGGCATGGCGCTCGACGTCACGGGTCAGGTGCTCGGTACGCCGGTCGACGGCGCGGTCGAGTTGTCCGCCGTCGTCGCGGAGCACCCGGACGCGCGCCGCTGCTACGTCACGCAGTGGTTCCGCTTCGCGCTGGGGCGCCTCAACGCCTCCGGTGACGCGGCCGACGACGGCCTGCTCGATCACGTTGCCGTAAGCTTCAGCTCCGACAGCCAGCTCACGAGCGTCGTCACGACGCTCGTCCAGAGCAACGGCTTCAGGTTTCGCTTGGCCCAGCTGGCCGGGGGCGCGCCATGAAACGCAGGTTCATCCCGAGAAAACTCTCGCGACGCATGCTGCTCCGCGGTGCCGGCGTGGGCATCGCCTTGCCGTGGCTCGAGGCGATGGCGCCGCGCGCGCTTCGCGCCGCGTCGCCGGTGTTTCCCCGTCGCTTCGGCGTGTTTTTCAGTCCTTGCGGCACGATCCCGGAAAATTGGCGCTGCGCCGGAACTGAGACGAGCTTCACGCTCTCGCGGATTTTGGAACCGCTCGCCCCGTACCAGCAAGACCTCGTCGTGCTCCGCGGCGTCAACTTCGAAACGGCGAACCCCGACGTTTACGTGAGCCGCGGCCTGCCGATTCCGAACGTCCACGACGTCGGGATGACGCACATGCTGGCGGCGCGCCCCGCCGTGATCGGTCCCTCGGGCGCCGGGCGCGCGAACCATTTCTTGGACGGTTCGGCGGGCGGCGTCAGCATCGACCAGCACATCGCCAACGCCATCGGTCAAGACACGCTCCTGCCGTCGCTGGAATTGGGCGTGGAGTGCAACAATACCTTTCTCGAGGTGCTGGTCACGCGCATGTCGTACCGCGAGGCGTTCCAGCCGGTGCAGCCGGTGGACAACCCGGTTCAGACCTATACGCGCTTGTTCGGCAGCGCCGAGCAAGGTGACAGCGCCGCGATGGTCGCCGCGCTCAGGAACCGGCTTTCCGTCCTCGATCACGTCATCGACGACTACACGAGCCTGAGCGCGCGCCTGGGCGCCGCCGATCGGGAACGCATCGAGCAGCACCTCACGGACGTGCGGCAGATCGAGACACGTCTGACGCGCCTGCTCGAAAACCCGGAGCTCGCGCAGTGCCCCGGCGCCGCTGACGTCACGTTGATCGAGCCGGCGCTGGATCAATGCCTGCGCGATCAAGATCTGCGTACGCCCGAAGAGCTCGAGAACCAAGAGCCGAATTTCTGCGTCGGCAACTTCCGCGAAGTGGGAGCGCTCCAGCTCGATCTCATCGCGCTCGCCTTCGGGTGCGACATCACGCGCGTCGCCAGCATGCAGTGGTCGACCGCGGAGAGCACCGTGCGCCACGACGCCTGGCTCGATCTCCAGTTCGCCGGCACCGTCGAGCACCACATGTTGACCCACAACGAATCGGAAGAGGTTTCGGAGGAAGCGGCGATGCTCGACGCCGAGCAAGTCGCGATCGTGCGCGAAGACCTGACCAAGGTGCACCACTGGTTTTCGGGGCAGTTCGCGTACCTGCTCGACAAGCTCAAGAGCATGCCGGAGGGCGACGGTACCGTGCTTTCCAACAGCCTGGTTTTTTGGACCAACGAGCTCGGCGAAGGCGGCGAGCACACCTACACCAACATCCCCTACGTCATCGCGGGGCAAGCGGGCGGTCAGCTCGCGACGGGGCGATACCTCGACTACCTCGGCGACGCCCAGCCCGGCTACGGGGGTCCGTCGAACAACAACCTGTTCGTCAGCTTTCAGAAGCTATTCGGTATCGACGAGGATGCGTTCGGCGACGCCGATTTCCCCGGAGAGCTTTCGGGCCTGGTCTAGGTCCGCCGGCGCGCCACGAAGGCGAACACGCCGACCTCGATCAGGGTGCGCTCGTCGCTTGCGTTGATCTCCGCGCCGCCGAGCAGGCGCGCGGGTAAGGATTCCGAGAGCCGCTCATGACCGAGGCACAGGCTTCGATAGCGAGGTGCACCGTCGGCTCGGAGCTGCCATGAGCGAGCCGTGAGCACTTCAGAAAGCTCGATTGAAAACAGCTTCGCTGCGCCGAAGCATTCCTCGAGCACGCTCTTCAGGTAGCGCGCGGAGTGAAAGGGCAAGGGGCGAAACGGGGGATAGCCGCGCTCGGTCGCGCGCTTCGACGCAGAGGAGAGGAACGGCGCGAGCGTCTTACGCCGCATGGGCGCCGAGGCGACTGATTTGAAGGCCTTGCTCGCGGCGACGGCCGAGAAGCGCGTGCCGAGGAAAAGCCCGAAGTAGGGTATTACCCGCCCGAGGAGCGGGTGGCCGCTCTGTGCCGAATGAACGAGCAGCCCCTCGAGCCAGCGGTGCTCGACCAGCACGACGTCGAGCGGCCACGCGTGGTCCGACGGATCGCCGAACAGGTTCGGGATCGGGACGAGCCCGGTTCGATGCAGCTCGACGAAGGGACGTTCGAGCAGCGTGGCCATGTCGAGCAAGTGCACGAACGAGCCACCCGGCGCGAGCACGCGCGCGGCTTCCCTTGCCGCGCCGGGTTGATCGCGAAGCGCGTCGAATGCGCACAGGCCGAGCACCGCCGCGCACGCGCCGTCCGCGAACGGTAGGCTCTCGGCCTCGGCGCGTTCGGTGCTCGCGTTCGGGAAGCGCCGCGCGAGCACGTCGAGCGCTGCACGCGAGGGATCGGTGTGGACCGCCCGATCGCGCCACGCTTCGGGAAGCCAGCCCCGGAGCTCGCCGGTGCCGCTGCCGATCTCGGCGATCGGGCCCGCCGCGGTGCAGGGAAAGCGCCGCCAGAGCTCCGCGGCCAAGTCCACCAGCGCCGGGCGGTACGGCGCGCGGCGGCGTTCCAGGAGCGCGAGCGAATCGATGAGGTCGCTCGATGGGCGCCCGGCTTGCTGCGGCGCGCTGGTCCGGCGCTTCTGCTTCGACTTCCTCTTGGCCTTCATCCGTACGGGCTCAGGGCAAGAGCTTCTCCGGGCGTTCAGGCGCGCCGAGCAATACCTCGCGGAGTGCGGTGCAGTGCGCGCGGACTTCGCGGCGCCTGCGGTTTCGTGCTTCCTCCGTGGGCATGTCGAGAGCGCGCTTCGACGTCTGAACCTCGACCGTGATCACCGTAATGGCAGCGCGTTTCGGCGTTGCCGTCGCCGCGTACTCGCCGAATGAAACACCCGCCTGACGAGACCCGTCCGCCCCGTCGCTGCTCGCGCGCCGTTGAAGGTTGCCGGCGGTAGCCGGCGCCGGATCGAGCGGGTAGACCGCGTTGGGCGCGGGGTGCCCGAGCCGGTTGCCCGGGACGGCCGCGCCGCCGCGGCGCGCCGCTTCGGCCATGCGGAGCGCCAGGTGGGCGTCCGGTGCGAAGCCGAGCGCCCGACCTTCCGGGCTCCTCCCAGGATCCGAGGGTGTTTCGCTGCGCGGATCGGCGTAGATGCCGGCGTCGTCGAGCGCCCGCGTCGCGTGCAGGCTGCCGATGCGCGTCGGCTGGAAACGTTCGACGAGCGCGAGCAGCGCCGCATTCTCGTTCGCGATCGGGCGCCCGCACGAATCCCGCGCGTTCGACGGATCGTAGTCGGTGCCGGTCGCCGGAAAGTTCCGATTCGGATCCAGACCGCTCGGCAGACAGCGCCCGATTTCGTCCTCGGAGCCGATCTCGATCGGTCGCGCTTCGGCACGGGCGCGACCGTCCGGAAAGAGCGTCGGAATGACGACCACGCTGAAGAACGGGGGCGTGGCTGCCTGCTTCAAGTCTACGATCAACTGCTCTGCCACTTCGATGCTCGAAAGCTCGGAGCCGTGAATGCCTGCAACGACGAGCGCGCGCCGCTCGGTCAATCCCGGAAAGAAGTAAGCGCGCACCGTTCGCCCTTCCGGTGTCTCGACGAGGTCCGCCGTCACGGCGCCCGTCTCGTGCGGCGAGCCGTCTGTTCCCGTTCGCTCCAGTCGCTCCGGCAAGGCGTTCCGTGTGCGTGACAGCCTACATCAGTGCCTGCGGCGAGGCACGCTCCGGCCGAGCCCCGGTGGTTTGCCGACTTTCCGTAGGGCGCCGTTTTCTCGGCCCTTTTTTGGTCCGGGAAGCCGACGAGCGGGGATGGCGTAGAACTGACGTATTCTTGTCCGAGCGCCGGTCCGCGTCGGTCCGGCGGACTCGATTCGAAACGAGAGGCAGCTCGAAAAGGTGAACTCATGAAGGCGATTGGCTTGGCTTGTGGCGCAGTGTTGTCAGCGGTTCTCGTGACGCCGTCGGCGCGGGCGGGAATTGAGTCGTGCGGGGACATTCACGTGGAGGCGAGCGCGGAGTGCGAGGTGCGCGGAGGCGTCGAGTGCACGGCCGAGTGCGAGCCCGTCTCCTTCGAGGCTGCTTGCGCGGCCGAGCTCCAGGTCGAGTGCAGCGGCATGTGCGATGCTTCGGCGTCGGCGGAGTGCAGCGGCAGCTGCGACGTCGGGGCGTGCGAGGCGCGTTGCGAGGCGCAGGGAGGCGAGTTCGACTGCTCGGTCGACTGCAGCGCTCAGGCGCAGGCCCATTGCCAGGGCGAGTGCTCGGCGTCGGGGAACCGCGGCGAGTGCCAGGCCTCGTGCGAGGCGACATTCTCCGCCGAGTGCGACGCGGGCTGCGAGGGAACCCCGCCGATGGCGTCGTGCGAGGCGAAGTGCGAGGCGTCGTGCCAGGGCTCGTGCCAGGCCGAGGCCAACGTGGACTGTCAGGCCGAATGTCAGAGCTCGGGTTACGCGGATTGCAAGGCCAACCTGGAAGGCGGCTGCACGGCGGAATGCGAAACCGAGGAAGGCGCTCTATTCTGCGACGGCCAGTACGTCGATCACGGCGGCAACCTGGAGGACTGCATCGATTCGCTGCGCGCGGAGCTCGACATCGAAGTCGACGCGTCCGGCTCGGCGATGGGTGAATGCTCGAACGGCCGCTGTGAAGGCATGGCGGAAGGTCAGGCCTCGGCGAGCTGCGCCGTTTCCCGCGGCGCTTCGCGTTCGCTCCCGGCGCTTGCCGCGTTTTTCGGGCTCGGCCTCCTCTGCGCCGCGCGGCGCAGGCGCGCGCGCTGGTGGACGGCCGCGATTACTGCATCCCCGACGACGTGCGCGACCTGGCCGTCGACGTGTTCTGCCACCGCGTGCTGCTCGACCCTCGGGCCGGCCGGTCGCGGACCGGCGAGGAGGCCGCGTGGATCGTGCGCGAGATTCTCGAGCGCGTACCCGTCCCGCTCTGACCCTGCGCCTCCGGCGCTTCTTTCGTCCGCCGCGCACGCTGCGGCCGACGCGGGCGGGCTGGTCCTTCTTCGCGCTCACCTTCGGGGTGGGATTCGCGGCGCTCAACACCGGGAACAATCTGCTCTACCTGGTGCTGTCGCTGATGCTCTCGTTCCTGGTGCTCTCGGGCGTGCTCTCGGAATCGGCGCTGCGGGGCATCGGGCTGCGCCGGCGCATCCCGAGCGACCAGCACGAC
>DASWGX010000040.1:0-2336 GCA_036393455.1 Polyangiaceae bacterium | reverse complement strand
CGGCGAGCGGCTCTGCGGTCGCACCCATTCCGCGCTAGGACAAGGTACGTCTGGCCCGTGTTATTGAAGCTGCCTTCACGGCCAGATCCCTGAGCCACTCCGAAAGCGTCTTCCCTGCCCGCTCGGCAGCGGCCTCCATCGCTTCCCGCTCGGCCTCAGTGACCCGGAGCTCAATCCGCCCCGCCTTCCGCTTGGCGGATGGCAGCTTCGGCCTGCCGGTCCTAGCCACGGCCCTGCCGCTCCCGATACTCCGCAACGACAGCCGCCTGAACGGCCTTCAGCGGCGAGTCGACGGGCGCGGCATGAAGCACGGCAACGAACCTCCGCCCCCCGCTCTCCGCCTCGTGGGACCAGGCGTAGGCCTTCCCGGCGGGGAGGAAACCAGGCGGTCGATGGGAGCCGTGGCTTGTCTCGGGCCCGATGCCGCTCGGAGCTCGACGCCCCGGCTCCGCCGGGGCTCGGACGCGGCTCCGCCGCGCCGCTCGCTCCTCGACTCTCGGCCTCCGGCCTCGCTTGCCCTACTCGCTGGTTTCGTGACCTCGGGCAAAACGAAAACCGGCGAAGTTGACGCGGGAGCCCGGGGCGTAGCGATCGCGGACCGCGGAGCGCGCGTTGTGCGCGTGGCTGAACCACGAGCCGCCGCGCAACACCCGGGAACCGCCCTCGGCAGGACCCACCGGGTCGACTTGCGTCGTTCCGATCGGGAACTCGCCGTACCAGTCCGCGCACCATTCCCACACGTTGCCGTGCATCTGGCACAGGCCCCACGCATTGGCGGCGAGCTCCTTCACGGCAACGGTTCGCTGGCGATACTCGCCTTTCTTGCCGCTCGCGTAAGGGTACTCGCCGTTGTAGTTCACCTGCTCGGGCGTGACGTTCTTACCGAAGGCAAACGGCGTCGCCGTGCCGGCACGGCAGGCGCATTCCCACTCGGCCTCGGTCGGGAGGCGCCCGCCGAGCCAGCGGCAGTAAAGGTGCGCCTCCCACCACGAGACGTTGACGACCGGGTGCTCCGCCGCTTCGTCCTTCTGGAGGCGACCTTCGAACGTTTCGCGCTCGTGCTCCGGGTCGAAGCGCTCGTACTCGGCGTTCGTGACGGCCGTCGCACCCAGGAAGAACTCGGATAGCCTCACGCGGTGTAGAGCTTCGTCGCCGTCGCGCTCGGGCTCGTTCTTTGGCGAGCCCATCAGAAATTCACCTGCCGGAATGCGCACCAACGCGGGCGGCTCCGGCGCGGGCCAGCGAGCACACGCCGTGAAGAATCGGCCGTCGAAGCGCTTTCGTTCCGCGCCCTCCGCGAGCGGGCGGCCCGCGAGCTCGGCGAGGCCTTCGAGGGCGTAGTAGAAGTACGCGAGCTCGAGCGTGGTCTTCGCGCGCGGCACTTGGGCAAAGAGCCACTCGCGCGCGCGTTCGAGCTCGAGTCCTTGCTCGTGCCAGCGGCGGCCGAGCAAGCGCAGGAAATCGCCGTCCCAGTTGCCGCCTTTCTCGAGCACGCCGAGGGCCTCGACTGGGTCGAGGTTTTCGACCTCGGGCAGGACGCGCAGGGCGAGGTCTTCGTCGACGCCGCCGAGCAGACGGAGGACCTCGAGCGGTTGTTTCGAGAGCGCGCAGGCGAAGCCGAGCACTTCCGCCCAGGCCGGGATGGCGTCGCGGTTTTCTTTGAGCTGGCGCGCGCGCTGCGTGAGCTCCCCTTGTCCGCGCTCGAGCAGCGCTTCGGCGGCGAGGAGCTCGCGGAATTGGCGGTGGAAGAAGCGCCAGTCGTCGGGGCCGCCGTAGTCGGCGAGGACGCCGGTTTTCCTGGCCACGACGTCGAAGAAATCCTTCGTGCTCTCGCCCCAGTCCCAGAGCTTCTTCACGCGCGAGCTCCGTTCCTGGCGGAGCTCGTTCATGACTTCGAGCAGGTGGAGCTCCGAGAAGCCCGCGTCGGCGCCGGCGACTCGGTCGCGCTGGAGCGCGAGGCTGAGCTCGGCAAGGACGACGAGCGCGGCCTTCGGATTCGTGATACCGCCCGCGCTCTCGCTGCGACGTTTCCGGCGGTGGCCGGAAGCCAGCATCGTTTCGATGCTGCGGCGGAAGAGCTCGAGCCGGTTCGCCGGCAAGTCGTCGCTCTCTTCGCCGGAAGACGCGCGGACGGCTTCGGGCCTCGATGGACGCTCGAGCGCGAGAAATGCAAGCAAGGTGAGCGCGAGCGGCAGGCGGCAAGCGTCGCGCAGGGCCGAGCTCTTTTCGAGCGCGCGGGCGGCGCCGGCGCGGGCCGTGGTGCCGGCGCCCAGCAGCCGTTCGAGCAGCAGTGCTTGTCGCGGGTCGTCGAGCTCGACGATGCGCGCTTCGCGATA
>DASWGX010000039.1:0-4144 GCA_036393455.1 Polyangiaceae bacterium | reverse complement strand
CCGTCAACGACTCCCTCAGCGGAAGCGGCCACACGACGCGAAACGCCGAGAGCCTGCTGGAGCTTTCGCACGAGCTCAAGCTCGCGGCCAGGAAGTTCCGGGTCGGACGGGTTTCGCACGGCAATGGGGCGGAACCGCTCGAGGCCGGCGCGTTCGAGGCCGGCTCCGTGAACACCGGAGCGTCGGAGTCCGCGCATGAGAGTCCGCGATGAGCTCATAGTCAGTTTTCGCAAGGGGCTTCCCGAGCGCGTCGCGCAGGCAACCGAGCTCTGGCTAGGAATCGAGGCAGAGAAGCAGCAGAACATGCCGGTTCTGCGGCGCTTGCTGCACACGCTGAAGGGTGAAGCGCACATGCTCGAGCTCTTGCACGTGAGCGAGTTTGCGGAGCTGTGCGAGTCGGTCATCCATGCGCTCTCGAAGGCGGGGCAGGCAACGCCGCTCACGGGCGACGCCCTGCTCGGCGGATTCGAGGGCCTGGGGCTCGTCGGCCTCTCGCCGATCGTCGAAGAACCGGAAGAGCTCGCGCCGCTGAAGGACGAGCTGCGCCGGGCGCTCGCCGAGCTCGAGGCGATGGCGGGCGAGAAGGCGAGGGCCGCCGACGGGGGCGATACACACCGCGCGGCGGGACGAGGCGTCGCTGTCGCCGTGAGCGCGGCCGGCCCGGCCAATGAGACGGCCCCTGGCGAGACCACGCTGACCTTCGGCGAAGTCGCGGCGGGACAGGCTCCCGAGAGTCCGACCGCGGTGCTCGCCGCGGACGACGTCAAGCCGCTCGTTTACGACCTCATGCGCGTCCACGCCGAGCAGGGCGCACTGCAACTGCACTTGCGCGAGGCACAGCGCATGCTCCGCGCCCTTTTGGCGGAGATCGATCCGAAGGCGCCGCCGGAGCGCCTTGCCGCGCGGATCACCAAGACGCTCGGCTACGGTGCCGAAGTCGACCGCCGCCTGACCGCGATTCGTGCGGAGTGGTCGAGCAGCGATTTTTCGGTCGGTACCTCGCTCGAGGAATTGGAACGCAAAGTGCGACGCGCGTCGGTGGTGGGCACCGAGCGGTTGTTCCAGCAAGTCGTTCGCGTCGCGCGCAGCACCGCGCGCACGCTCGGCAAGGACGTCCGCGTCAGCGTACGTGGCGGCGCGCTCGTCGACGTTGCCATCGAACGCTGTCTCGAGCCGGCGCTCTTGCACTTGGTCCGCAACGCGGTCGATCACGGAATCGAACTCGCCGAGCTCCGGCTCGCGCGCGGCAAGCCCGCGCGCGGTCAAGTGGAAGTCTCGGTTCAGCAGACCGAATCGGCGGTCATCGTCGACGTGTCCGACGACGGCGGCGGCGTGGACTTTCAGCGTCTGAGGGCCGTGCTGCGCGGACGCGTGCAGGGGGTGGACGAGCTTCCGGACGACGAACTAGTCCCGTACTTGCTCGAGCCGGGAGTCACTACGAGCAATCAGGTGACGCACATCTCCGGCCGAGGCGTCGGCCTCGATGTCGTGGCGAGAGAAATCAGCATGGTGGGGGGGCATACGCGAATCGAGTCCAAGGCCGGCGAGGGAACCCGGATCACGATGAGCTTGCCCGCGACGCTGCGGGGCGAGGTGGCCTTGCCGATTCAGATCGGCGAGTGCCGCTACGCTATTCCGACGCGCGCCGTGCACTCCGTGATTCGCATCTACGAGCTCGAGCAGGGCGCCGACGGTCACTTCATGCGCGTCCAGATCGAAGGCAAGCCAAGAATGATCCGAGTGTTTTCGCTTTCGGCACTGCTCGGCGACGATTCGTCGCCGCGCGTGGGGCAGTCCGCGCTCGTCCTTTGCCACGAGGTGGGAGCATACGCCGTGAGCGTCGAGGGGTACGACAACCCGCGACCCATTGCGCTGCAGAACACGCAGCAGTTGCTCTACTGCTCGCACCTCGTCCGCGGCGTTGCGCCGACGCCGGACGGCGGAGTATTGGTGCTTCTCGACGTCGATGCGCTCCACGCCGTGGCGCGCGCCGGAGCGGGGGTGCCGGGGTCTTCGCGGGATGGGGCGGGCGTACAGCCGCGAGTGCTCGTCGTCGAGGACGCTCCGGTGGCGCGCGAGTTGCTCTCGGGTATCGTTCGCTCGCTGGGATTCAAGGTGTTGGAAGCGACGGACGGACGTCAGGGACTGGCCCTCGCTCGGTCGAGCTCACCGCATCTCATCCTGACGGACGTGGAGATGCCGTACCTGGATGGGATCGAAATGGTGACGGAGTTGCGCCGCTCCCCGGGTTTCGAACGTGTTCCGGTCGTCGTCCTGACGACCGCGACGGACGAGAACAACCTCGTTCGGCTCGAGCATCTGGGCGTGGAGGCGGTGCTTTCGAAGCAACGCTTCGTGGAATCGGACTTGAGGAGAACGATCCAGCGCTGTCTGCGCCCCGGCTTCGCCGCCCGAGCCCAGTGAAATGGAAACGAAACCGGCCCGTCGCAGATACTCGACCGCTTCGTTTGCGCGTAGGAACGCCGGTCGTCCGGCAGGGAAGGTGACGATGTGGGTCTGTGGCGGGCGCATACCCACATGGTTACCTCCCCTTGCGGCGCGGCTCAGGCGGTGACGTGGGGGAGCCCATCGCCATGCCAGGTTTGACCTGGAACCTGGTGTGCAGCAGAAGCTGGAGAAGACCGCCTCGCCCCGCGTTGGCTGTTCACAGCTCAACCACCGCTTGAGCTCGAGAGAGACATCGCGATTCCGCTCACTTCACAGCTTCCACGGCAGGACCCGAGAGCGGAGACGTGGCAGTGGGTTCTGCGCGGACGCCCAGGAGTGCGACGCGGGCGGCGAACCCGCACGGAGCACACCGAGCAACACCAGCAACACCGAGCAAAAAGCTCGGCGCGCAGGACCAGTGCCAGAAAAGCGGCGCCAAAGAAGAGGTAGGACCAAGCCTTCGAAAGGCACTTGGACGAACCATGTCTCGAGCGAGGCACCGTCCCTCTCCGGCGCCCGTCTCAGGCACAAAGGAGATCGTCGGTGCGAGGAGAGGAAGAAGCTGCTAGATTTCATGATAGCGCCTTCTTGTCCAGCACTTGGCTCTACGAACTAACCGGATCATCGAGTGAGAGAGCTCAAACATCGTACTCACCAAGCTGACCCACTGGGGTGCGGAGCGATCGACGGGGATGCAGCCCGCCGTTAGTTCCGAGCTTTGGGTGGAAGGCCCTGTGTTGGGTCAAACACTCGGCCGTTACGAGCTTCTGCTGCCCGTCGCCAAAGGAGGTATGGCCCAGGTCTGGGCGGCGCGTCTGAAGGGGACCAGGGGCTTTCGCAAGCTCGTCGCCATCAAGACGATCCTGTCAGGCGCGATCGACGACACTCAGCTCGAGCAGATGTTTCTTCAAGAAGCGACGCTTGCCTCGCAGATTCAACACCCCAACGTAGCGGCGACTCTCGAGCTCGGCGAGGAGAACGGTCTGCTCTACCTCGTCATGGAGTGGGTCGATGGAGAGTCCGTCCAGTGCATTCTGTCTCGAGCGGCGGCTCACGGCGGCGTTCCACTGGCCGTCGGGGTGAACTTGATCGGGCAAGCGTGCAAAGGCCTTCACGCGGCGCACGAAACGCGTGACGAAGGCGGTGCGCTGCTCGGCATCGTTCATCGCGACGTATCTCCGCAGAATATCCTAGTCGGCTATTCGGGCACGGTGCGGCTGGTGGACTTCGGTATTGCCAAGGCGACGGCGCGCGCGCCGAACGTCACCGAAGCGCACCAGCTCAAGGGAAAACTGAGCTACATGGCGCCCGAGCAAATCCGCCGGCAGCCGCTCGACCGCCGTACTGATATCTTCGCTTTGGGCGCGGTGCTCTACTATCTCGTGACGGGGCGCCACCCGTTTCGCGGTGACAATCCGGCGGAGACGCTGCACCGCATTTGTTTCGACGACAGACTGACGCCTCCATCGCAGCTCGAGCCGTCCTGTCCGAAACGGCTGGAGGATGTCATTCTGAAAGCTCTCGCCAAGCGCCCGGCGGAGCGGTGGAGCACGGCGCATGAAATGCTGTCCGTGCTGGAGGGCGCGCTGCCCCAAGCCCTCGAGGGCAGCTTCGAAGCGCGCGTCGCGGAGTACCTCGGGGATCTGCTCGCGGAACGCAGGGAACAGCGGCGTGCCGCGCTGCGCTCGGCAAAAGA
>DASWGX010000038.1:0-2315 GCA_036393455.1 Polyangiaceae bacterium | reverse complement strand
GTCGCCCCCGTTTGCGAATTCGTGCCCCCTTGCCGAATATGCTCCCAGCGCCACCTATGCGATCGATTTGAAACCGCTTTCTCGATTCGCTCCGGCCCGACTACCGAGCGAGCGTCCGCGGAGGCGTCGGAAGCCGCCGAGAACGCCGCGACGGCCTACGTGAGCGTAGATGCCATCGGCAAGGGCCGGATCGCACTCGAGTCAACGCCTGGAACCGGATCGGCTTCGTCTTTACCGCCGCAGGCCACCGGTAGCAGCACCAGACCCAACACCACTAGCCGCACCGGTAGTCGTTCCATGCTCCATCCGAGACTACGCAACCAACGCTGAACCGGCAATCCTTTCATGCGCATGCGATCGGAGCTGCGTGAAGGCCGAATACGACCGGCGTCGAGGGCCGCGGCGCGCGGCTCGAACGTGCTCGGGTCCCTCGCGCGCGCGGAGCCCGGCTCGTCGTGAAGCGCGCTCGACGCCGCCGGGCGAGCACGCAGCAAGAGGGCCCCTGCCGCGCGCAGCTGCAGGCGAGCACGGCAGGCCTCCATTCGACGTGAAACGCCGGGGAGCAACCCCAGACAACGTCAACGACATCTCGAGCTCCGCGCTCGGCAACCTCGGCGCCGATATCCGGTGGAGGCTCGAGTTCGAATGATGCCGCGCTTCGCGCCGCAGAGCGCTGGCCGGGGGGCAGATACTCCTTGCCTTCGAGGCGCAACCGTTCCACATGATCGAGAGAGCTTGACGTACGTGTCCGAACTCATCAGCCGCCCGCGCCAGCGCTCCGCTTCGCGCATGCCCGGTGCTGTCTTGGCGCCGTTCGGCGTGCTCGCACTTTGCTTGAGCGCGTGCTCGGGCTCGACCGGTTCCACGCCATCGGACGAGCCGCCGGGCGCTTCGAGTGGGACGACCGGCAGTGGGACGACCGGCAGCGGGCCTTCCGCCGGCAGTAGCGGCGGATCGACCGGCAGTACGAGCGCAGGCTCGGTCTCCGGTGGCGTGAGTGCCGGCGGCGTGGGTGGCTCGACGGGCTCGACGGGCGACACCGCGGGGAGCACCGGCGGTAGCGGCGATGGTACCGGCGGTTCGGGCGGCTCGGGTGGAAGCGGCGGGTCTGGCGCAATCGTGCTCGATCAAACCGGCAACCCCATCTACGGACAGCTCGACAACTACGAGAGTTGGCTGAGCAACGCTGCGGGGGACGCGGCGAAGCTGGCCGCGGACAGCGAGCTTGCGAATCACTTGCTTACCTGGCAGATGCCGCACGGCGGCTTCGACAAGAACGCCAGAAGCGTTTATTCGGCGGACTGGGACGGCGTTTCGAGCCGCTCCGCCTGGTTCGGGGAAGATGGCGTCGAACTCGGCACCATCGACAACAACGCGACCGTCACCGAGCTGATGTTCCTTTCCGACGTCTACCGGCGCTCGGGGGAAACCTCGCATCGCGAAGGCGCGCGCAGGGCGCTCGACTTCCTTTTGACCATGCAATACCCGTCCGGGGGGTTCCCTCAGGTCTATCCCGCACGAGCGGGAGCTACCTACTCCAACCACGTCACCTTCAACGACGACGCGATGGCGCGAGTTCTCGTGCTGCTCCACGAGTTGGTACGGCAAACGCCGCCGCTCGACGGCGATCTCTTCACCGCCGAGCAGCGCGCGGCAGCCCAGAGCGCGATCGCGAGGGGAGTCGAGTACATCCTGGCCGCGCAGATCGAACGAGGCGGGATGAAGACGGTGTGGTGCGCGCAGCACAATCCGGTCACCTACGCGCCTGAGGGAGCCCGTTCCTACGAACTCGCATCGAAGAGCGGCAGTGAGTCGGTCGGTGTCGTCGCGTTCCTGATGACTCAACCCCAGACTCCGGCGGTGGAGGCCGCGGTGCGAGCCGCCGTCGCATGGTTCGCGAGCGACGCCGTCCAGCTCGAGGACACCGCCTACGTCAGTCGCTCTTCGGGAAACACCGACGACAACTACAACCCAATCCAGGCGAGCCCCGGCGATACCATGTGGTGCCGCTTCTACGATCTCGACCAGGATGTGTGCTTTTTCAGCGGGCGCCTGCCCACGGACAATCCGCCCGGCACGGGCAAGCAGTACGACATCATGGATATCGAGCCGGAGCGCCGCTACGGCTACGAGTGGGGCGGGAGCTACGGAACCGCGCTCGTCACCTACGCGGCGAGTGTTGGCTACTGAAGGTCACTCCGAGTGAGCGCGCTCGCCGGCAAAGGCGGCGGCCGTCGGGTATTGGGAGTGGCCGATCCGCTAGAACGGGGCGCAGTGCTGCGCCCATTCTCGAAACGCGCTGAGGAGGTCTCACT
>DASWGX010000037.1:0-23349 GCA_036393455.1 Polyangiaceae bacterium | reverse complement strand
CGCCGAGAGTATACGCCCCGTTTTGCGAATGAACTCGGCGAAGTTCTGCGCGGAGCCGAGGCCGTCGGTCGGATGCGGTGTGACCCCCCAGTAGAGCGAGAGCCGCGACAGCGTGGCCTCGGACGGCGAGACGGCGACGATGGGCACCGTCGGCCGGGCCTTGGAGACCAGGCGCGCGGTCGTTCCGCTTTCCGTCAGCGCCACGATGAGCTTGGCGCCCACCTGGCGCGCGATGTCGCAAGCCGCGGTCGCGATGGCTTCGGGCGTCGTCCCGTCCGGGTCCGACGGCAGCGGGTCGAAGAACTGACTCGTTTCGGCCTGACGGATGATGCGATCCATCATGCGGCAGGCCCGCGTCGGGTAGCGCCCCGTCGCCGTCTCGGCGGACAGCATGACCGCGTCCGCGCCGCCGAAGACCGCTCCCGCAACGTCGCTGGTCTCGGCCCGTGTCGGTCGCGGTGATTCCGTCATCGATTGGAGCATCTCCGTGGCGACGATGACGGGCTTCTTGTGACGGCGGCAAACGCCGATGATCTGCCTTTGGATCACGGGCACGCTTTCCGGCGGAAGCTCGACGCCGAGATCCCCGCGCGCGACCATGATGGCGTCCGAAACCCGAACCACGGACTCGAGCTGTTCCACCGCTTGGGTCGTCTCGATCTTGGCCACGATGGGCGTCGGGCGGCCGCTTCGCGCGCACAGGGCGCGCAAGGTTTCGACGTCCACCGCCGCGCGCACGAAGGAAAGCCCGATGTAGTCGACCCCCATCGCGAGCCCTATCTCGACGTCCTGCTCGTCCTTGGGCGTCAGCGCGGACAAGCTCAAGCTTCGCGAGGGGAGATTGACGCCCATGCGCGTTCTCAGCGGGCCGCCGTGCTCGACGCTGCAGCGTACGCGATCGCCGCGGATCTCGCGGACCGTGAGCTCGATCGCGCCGTCTCCGAGCAGCACGCGGTCTCCCACCCGTACGTCGCGTTCGAGCCCCGGGTAGTCGACGGCGACGGTCGTTTCGTCACCGCGATTGCCGGATACGAGATCGATCTCGGAGCCGCTCGCCACCGCGCTGGGCCCGAAGTCTCCCGTGCGGATTTTCGGCCCGCACAAATCCTGGAGAACCGCGACCGGCCTTCCGGCAGCGCGCGCCGCGGCGCGCACCCGTTCCAGCGTCGCGCGGTGCTCGTCGACGCGCCCATGCGAAAAATTGAGCCGCGCTACGTCCATCCCCGACTCGATGAGCCCTCGGATGCCCTCCTCGGTATTGGAGGCGGGACCCAACGTACAGACAATCTTGGCGCGGCGATGCAACATGACCGAGCAATGAGCGCCTCAGCATGCCATACCCGGTCGATCCGCAACAGGACCGGAGCTTTTTCGGGCTGTGCCCTGTCCGACGAAGCCGCCCGGGCCCAGGAAGCCGCAACGCTGCGGGGGTGGGAGCGCGCCCGGCCGACTGCTAGGCTGCGCGCGCGGTGACCGGATTTCAACGCGATGCGCAAGGGCGCGCGATCCTGGGCGGCGTGCCGCTCGATGCGCTTCTGGCGCCGGAGCGGGGCATCACGACGCCCGCGTACGTCTACGATTTGTCCGAAATTTCACGCCGAGCGCATACGCTCGGCGCGGCGTTGAGCGGCAGACCGCACCTCGTCGCTTATGCGCTCAAAGCAAACTCCGCGGGACACGTGGTGCGGACACTGCAACAGGCGGGCGCGGGCGCCGACGTCGTGAGCGGCGCCGAGCTGCTCCTTGCGCGACGCTCCGGAATCCCACCGGAACACATCGTGATGAGCGGCGTGGCGAAGACGGACGCGGAGCTCGACCTCGCGCTCGCCGAGAGCATCCTCGCGATCCAGGCGGAAAGCGTCGAGGAAGTGGCGCGCATCGCGCAAAGAGCCAGGGCTGTTGGCCGGAGCGCGCGCATTTCCCTGCGCATCAACCCGAGCATCGCGGTCGACACGCACGCGCACATCGCGACCGGTCACGACGCGGCAAAGTTCGGCATCGCTCTGGCCGACTTGCCAGCGGTGCTCGGACGCGTCGGCACCGACACATCGGTGCTTTCGCTGACCGGGATCTCGTCGCACATCGGTTCGATGCAACGCGACGTGGAAGACTACGCGCGCGCGGCAAACGTCGTGTGCGACGTCGCGCGGCACGCGCTCGACGCCGGTGCGCCGCTTCGCTTCGCCGACTTCGGCGGAGGGTTCGCCATCGACTATGGCGACGGGGACGTGACGGCACCGACGGACTTCATCCACGCCGCCCTCGACGTCCAGCGCCGGCGCGGGCTTTCCGAGCTGGCCGTCGTGATCGAGCCCGGCCGCTGGCTCGTCGGTCCCGCCGGTGTGCTCGTCGCGCAGGTCGTGCAGTCCAAGCAGGGTGCCGAAAGGTCGTGGCTCATGCTCGACGCCGGCATGAATGACCTGCTCAGGCCCGCCCTCTACGGCGCGCGCCACCGCATCGAGCCGCTCGATCGCCCGCCGGGCGGCCGCGCCTTTCGCGTGGTGGGACCAGTGTGCGAAAGCACCGACGACTTCGGTGAGTTCGAGCTCGGAGAACCGCTACCGCGCCACGTCGTGGTGCGCGACGCGGGCGCCTACGGCTTCGTGATGTCGAGCGAGTATAACGGCCGCCCGCTGCCCGCCGAGGTCTTCGTGCGGGACGGCGAAATCGTCCACGTGAGCCACAGCCCGGGCGCCGAACGTTGGGTCGAGGCGCGCTTGCGCGCTTGAGCGCGGCGTTCAATCAACGCGACGAGCGGGAATGCTCGCGCTGCTGCGGCGCGAACGGCGCACGCTGCCCGGCGACTTGGCACTGCTCTGCGAGCTCGACGAATCCATGCGCCAGGCGCCGCTGCCCCGCCCCGACGGAGCCATCGAGCGAGCGCGGTAAACCTCGCCGTCGACGATAAGCTCGACGCCCAGGGAGCGGCAGCGCCGAGCCAACCTGTCGAGATCGACGCCGGGGGCGACCAATAGACCCGCCGGTGGCGACGGATCGACGAACAGATCGGCGGATTGCCGGCGCGTTCGCAGGAGCTCCCGGATTTCGGGATCTTCCACCCAGAGGAAGCCTTGGGTATTCACGAGCTCGGCGCGACCGATCACGGTGCTGGCTTGGATCAATTGTCGCGAGATCGGGTCCGGCAGCGGCGCCAGCGCCTCCAAGCGCGCGCGGATGGCGTCCGGTTCGACGCCGGCGCTCAGCGCAAGGCTCATGGACTGCGGGGTGACGGTGACGTCGAGGCCGTCCGAAACCGCGCTGATCTCGATGAACGGAGCCAGACCGAGCACGTGGCCGACCCGGGCTGCCGACCCGATCCGGAGCAGCTGATTGTCGACGAAACGACTCGCATCGGGCGGCTTGCCGTGATCGGCGCCGAGCAAGTACGCGCGGCCGCGCGGCGTTACGCGGAGCGAGGGTCCCCCTTCCACACTGTTTTCGTCCGCGTCTCCCAAATCCACGATGCCGAGGAAATGGAGACTCTCCAGAGCCACCCGCTGCGCCACGTCGACGGGTTTGATCGCCTCGACGGCCGCCCTGGATGCCCAGCGCTCGATCAACCGAGCCACGCCCGGCGTGCGGCCGTCCAAGCGCACGTAGGCGGCGACGGCTTCCCACGGAACCCACTGGCCGTCACCGAGCACGCAGAGCGCTTCGAGCACCATCTCGCGCACGACTCCCACGACGCTGGCCTCACGGGCCTCGCCCGTCGCGCGCAGCACCTCGCCGTCGGGACGCGCCTCGTCCCAGGCGCCGCCGCGACGCCACGTTTCGAAGAGCGCCCGGTGGACTTCCTCGACGGAGTGGGACCCGGGAGGCGAGGCCGCGCTGACGGCGGTTGCGTCCCAGAGCCCGATGGCCCGGCTCAGCGCCGCCATGAACGCAACCGCTTCCGACTCTCGCCCGAAGCGCGACGCGAACTTGGCGACCAGGGAGCGCGGCGTTCCGACTCCCGGTCGGATGTCCACCGAAGGATCGCGCACGCTGAGGGCCATGGCGAGCGCCAGCGGCACCGGGTCCTCCGCGAAGCGCGCGCGGCGCGGAGCGTGATCCTCGGCGAAAACGAAGCTCTGGATCTCGCGCCGCTGGGCTTCTCGCTCGGCCCGGCGCTGCTCGCCGACCACGGCCGCCACTTCGGTCGGAATCACGTGACGATTGGGATGTACCGGCACCAGAAAACCGCGCCGTTCCAGCGCGAAGCCCACGCCGCGGCGCGATGGCGTCGCTCCCGTAGCGCCGCGCAGACGCATCGGCTCACGCTCGAGGTCGAGCAGCTCTTCGGTGTCGACCTCGCCGCCCACTTCTTCGACCGAGCGCAGCAGCTTGCGCTCCAGCGGCGCCAGCTCGTCGAACTCGGCCCGCAAGCGCGACGCACTCGAGAGCACGCACCAGGCGGACTCGAGCGAGAGCGCGAGCGGCGGCGTTGCCGTTCGCCCGAGGTAGTGGCTCGCGACGCTGCTCGCCACGTCGGGGTTGACCTGACAGAGCAGCGCCCGCACACCGCGCGGGTCTTCCCCTTCCCAGAGGCGCAGTTGGAGCAGAAACGCGATGGGCAAGAGCAACTCGATGCCCGAGGCGGTGCTGCGCGCGTACACGATTCCCCGCGCCACCAGCGGCTCGACCGCGGGGGGCAGGGCCTCCACCTCGAGCGCACCCTGAGCCTCGGCGATGCGGTAGAGCAGCTCGCGGGTCGGCGGCGGCAGCTGAGCCGGATCGCGGACCTCGGGTAGCTGAAGCAACGCCCGGGCCACCTGCGACGGCACGTCGATGCGCTTCGCCGCGTCCACACGAAAACCCAGGCGCTGAATCAGGCTCTTGATTTCGCGCTCGGGGAGCTGGCGCAGCACGTCGACCAATTTGAGCGGACCAAGGCGTTCGGCTGAGGGCGTGCGCTTCTTGTTCATGGGTACCAAGCTGGTGCGATCCGGGTCGGCCGACTCGAAGGCACTCGAGCCAAGCCTAGAGCAAACCCCGAAATCGGCCGGTTGTCCAGCCTCGCCGACCCGGCGTCCCCCGGGCGGGCGGCGGCGATGGTAAGGGAGCGGGGTGATTCTCCGGGATCCGGTGCACGGGCTCGTGGCGTTCGAATCGGCCGAGGAGTCGCTCGTCGTCGAGCTCCTCGACGCGGCGGAAGTCCAGCGTCTCAGGCGCGTTCGCCAGCTCGGTCTTGCTTCCTTGTCGTACCCCGGCGCGGATCACACGCGGTTCAGCCACGCCATCGGCTCGGCGTTCGTGATGACGCGGCTTTTGCGCAGGCTTCGCGGCATCCACGACGAGCTCCCCTTCTGGCAGCGCGTCACCACCGAGCGCGCCCGGGAAGCGCTGGCCGCGGCGCTCCTGCACGACATCGGGCACGGGCCCTACTCCCACCTGTTCGAGGAGCTCTTACCGAAAGGGCCGCGTCACGAGGATTGGACCGCGCGCATTCTCCTGGACCCGGGCACGGAGGTGAATCGCATCCTGACGCGTACCGACTCGACGCTGCCGGGCCGCGTGGCGGACCTGATCCGGGGCCGCCACGAACTCACCTTCATGGCGCGCGCGGTGAGCGGCACCTTCGACGTCGATCGCTGCGACTACCTCCTGCGTGATGCCCACTTCACCGGCGTGGGCTACGGACGCTTCGATCTGGACTGGCTGCTCCGAAGCCTTCGCTTCGGCCTGAGCTCGGACGCCAACACCGCGCCCGCGCTCGCCATCGACGGCGCGCGCGGCCTGCCCGCCATCGAATCGTTCATCTTGGCGCGTCTCTTCATGTTCCAGCAGGTCTATTTCCATAAGGCCAGCCGCGCCAGCGACTTTCTCCTCTCGCGCATCGTCTCTCGCGTGGGCGAGCTCTTGGCCGACGGCACGCGCGTCGAAGCGGTACCGGCCGGGCTCGCCGCGATTGCGCGCGACGGCGACGCGACACTCGGCGAATACCTGGACCTCGACGACGCCGCGATGTCGCGGGCGCTCTCGGCGTGGCAATCGTCGAAGGACCCGGTGCTCGGCGACCTGTCGCGCCGACTCATGGCGCGCAACCTCTTCAAGACCTACGAGCTCATGGGCGACAAGGCGACGCCCGTGGTGCGGCTCGAGCTTTACGACCTTGCCCGCGAAATTGCGCGGGAATCAGGCCTCGACCCGGAAAAGTACGTGGGGCTCGACGCGCCCGCGGACGTACCGTTCGACGACACCGGGGAGCCTCTCACCGTCATTTTTCCGGGCGACGTCGAGCGCAGGCCGGGCGACGTTTCTTTTTTGCTCGGGCGCCTGCGCGGACAAAAGCTCGAACGCGTGCGTCTCGTCTTCGCTCCGGAGCTGCGCGAGCGCGTCGTCAGCGCGGTTGGGTCGTGACGAGGGGCCCCTTGCTTCCGATCGCACTAGGCGTCGCTCTGAGCGCAGGCCACGCCTTCGGCGCGACGGAATCGGGCGGCGCTGCGCGACCACGGTGGGAGCCCGGGCACGTGACGACTTCGAAGCTCGAGACGCAAGTCGACGCCGAACGCAGCGTCGTCACGAGCGACGGAGCGTACGGACGCTTCCAAGGCGCGCTCGACTGGGGCCTCGCGGCGGGCGCGCGCTACGGCGGCGCTTCGGACGCCTTCGCCGGCGTCATCGCAACGTCGATCCACTTCTTCACGCTGGCTGGCGTGTACGGAGCCTGGCAGGAGAGTTTCGAACCCGAGCCGGAAGAGCTCCGGCGTTCGTTCAGCGTGGGGGCGAGCTTGAAGCCGCTGTTTCTGCTGCGCTGGTCCAAAGATCTCGAGCACGGCCCGGCCGTGGCCGACCTTGCGCTCGATTCTTTCGCGCTCGGGCTCGGCGCGCGCATTGCGAACATCGACGGCTCGTACACGACCGGGGTCGAAACGTCGCTCGGCGCCGGCATCCCGCTCTTCGCGAAGGCCGGCGGTCCCTGGCTCGAGCTCGGCGCGGCGCTGGTTTTTCTCGAGCGCCGCGAGCCGATCGCCGAGGTCGTCGCCACGCTGGCTTGGCATCAGTGGTTCGAAGGGCGCTGGCTCTTCGATTGACGCTCACGTCTTGAGCACGCGCGAGGCCGGATCGTTCGAGAACGCTTCGACCGCAGCGCGCTCGCGCCGCAGGAAATCCCGCACGGCGCCGTCCAGGCGGGGATCGACCAACAAGTGGGCGCTGTGTGTCAGGGCCGGCTCGAAACCGCGCGCCCGTTTGTGTTCGCCTCCCGCACCGGGCTCGAAGAGATCGAGCCCGCGCTCGATGCATTCCTCGACCCCTTTGTAGTAGCAGACGTTGAAGTGCAGAAACGGTCGCTCCTCGAGTGCGCCCCAGTAGCGCCCGTACAGCGCCCGGCTACCGAGAATGTTGAGTGCCCCGGCGATGGGCTTATTTCCGTCGAAAGCAAAGACCCAGTGCAGAGCGGGTCCCATTCGCGCCGCGACCTCTTCGAAGAATTCACGGTTCAGGTAGCGCCGGCCCCACGCGAACT
Organism: Polyangiaceae bacterium; assembly: GCA_036393455.1. Taxonomy (GTDB): domain Bacteria; phylum Myxococcota_A; class Polyangia; order Polyangiales; family Polyangiaceae; genus DASWGX01. The sequence continues at coordinate 15,902 of DASWGX010000037.1, read as the reverse complement.
TGTCCACGGTAGCAAGGTAGAAGTCATAGGCATGATCGACGATGGCGGGCGTCAGGTCACTCCCGGTCAACACTTTCACGCGCACCCCTTGCGCCTCGAGCTCGCGGCGCTCGCGACGGATCTGGTGCCGTCGCTTTGCGTTGAACGCCGAAAGAAAGTCGTCGAACGTCTTGTAGCCTGCGTTCTTCCAGTGAAACTGAATGCCCACGCGGCGCGCGAGGCCCGCCTTTCCGAGCCCCTCTGCCTGCTCCGCGGTGGGAAACAGCACGTGGGCGCTCGACACGCCGAGACGCCGGGCGAGCACGTCGAGCGCTCGCGCGAAGGCGGACAGGAGCGGCTCGCGCTCGACGCCAGGCCGGATCAGAAGCCGCGGACCGGTCGCCGGAGTGAACGGTACCGCGACGATCAATTTCGGATAGTAGTCGATGCCGAGCTCGACGGCGGCAAAGCGCGCCCAGCTGTGATCGAACACGAACTCTCCCTCGCTGTGCCCCTTGACGAAAACGGGCGCGGCGGCGACCGTCGTGCCCGCGCGGGACAGCGTCAGGTAGAGCGGCAGCCACCCGACATCGGCGCCCACGCACCCGGCGTTTTCCAGGGCTTCCAGCCACACGTAGCCGAGGAACGGCGGCGCTCCGCGAGAGAGCTCGCTCCACGTGTTCTCTCCGATCTCGCGAATCGACGCGACCGTCCGAAGCTCGAGCTCTGCGGGAGCCATGCCGGGGATTGTTCGCGGCGCGCGTTCTTGGCGCAAGTCGTCGAAAACCGCGCCGTTCACAAAAATCGGCGCAGCCAGTAGCCGATGCGTTCGATGATTCGTTCCCCCAGCGGCCGGAAGTGGAAATCGTCGTAGTCGACTTCGTTGGCAAGTTCGACGTCGCGACGAAATGACGCCTCGACGGCCCCGGCGAAGCCCCGGTCGAGCACCGCGACGTTCACCTCCCAATTCATGAACAGCGAGCGATAGTCCAGATTGAAGGTTCCGACCGTGCTCCAACGGCTGTCGATCACGGCGGTCTTGCTGTGCAGGGTGCTCAGGTGCCACTCGTAGAGCCGCACGCCGGCGCGCATCAATCGGCCCCACATCGCGCGGCTCGCGAGCCGGACGATCTCGACGTCGCTGACGCCCGGAACGATGATGCGCACGTCGACGCCGCGGCGCGCCGCCCGAACGAGCGCGCGTACCACGCTACGATCAGGCAGAAAGTACGAGCTCGCAATCCACACACGCCGGCGCGCCCGGTAGATGTGCCAGAGGTAGGCGTCCGCGATCTCGCGGCGATTGCGCGCCGGGTACTGCCCGAGCACGCGCACTCGTTGCTCGCCGACGATCGCGGTCGGCCGCGCGCGCCGCTCGCGGCCGAGGGTTTCTCCTCCCTGGCTCCGCCACGCGGCGACGAAGCACTCGACGAGCTCTCCGACCACCGCCCCCTCGACCTTGACCATGTCGTCGCGCCACCCTTGACCGCCCTGTTCCGGCGGCAGCCAGGCGTCAGCGATGTTGAGCCCGCCCGTGAAGCCGACGACGGAATCGACCACCAGAATCTTGCGGTGACTGCGGCGGCTCAAGCGATCGAAGCGAAAGCGCTTCTTCCACGGAGCGAGGGGATTGAACTCGCGCAATTTCACTCCGGCACCGACCAGGGAAGCGAACAGTTCGGCGTCCGTCGCCCAACTGCCCAGAGAGTCGTAGAGCACTGCGACGCGCACTCCGCGGCCCGCGGCGCCGGAAAGAGCCTCGACGAAGCGCCAGCCGATGGTATCGGACTCGAACCAGTACATCTCGAGCAGTACTTCCTGCTCGGCGCTCTCGATCGCCCCTAGCATCGCCGGAAATGCCTCGGCTCCGTTGCGCAAAAGTGTGACGCGATTACCCTCGACGAAGTGCTCGCGCACCTTGCGCAAGCGAAACGGCACTTTTTTCGGCCGTGCGCGGCCGCGATCGAGCTCGACCCGACGTTCCAAATCCCAGGGCTCGCCGTGCGCTCGAGAACGCAGCTCAGCCATCGCGTTGCGCTCTCGGAGCCTCCACGAGCACGCCCGTTTCCCCTTCACTCTTCGCGATCACCACGGCCGCGCACGAGTCGCTGAAGACGTTCACCGCGGTGCGGCACATGTCGAGGATGCGATCCACGGCGAGGATCAACCCGAGGCCTTCGAGCGGAAGACCCACCGAGCTCAGGATCAAGGCGATCGCCACCAGGCTCGCCGATGGAATGCCGGCGACTCCGACCGAGGTGAGCAGCGCCACGGCAACGATCAAGAACTGTTCGGCGCCGCCCAGATGGATGCCGTAGGCCTGCGCGATGAACATCGCCGCGACGCACTCGTAGAGCGCAGTGCCGTCCATGTTGACGGTGGCACCTAGCGGCAGCGTGAAGCTCGCGACGCGGGGGGACACGCCGGAACCGCGCTGGACGCGGTCGAGAGTGACGGGTAGCGTCGCCGACGAGCTGGCGGTGGAAAACGCCATGAGCAGCGCGGGGACCATTGCCTTGAAATGCCGAAGCGGACTCACGCGAGCCACCAGCGCGACGACCACCGGGAGCACAACGAACATGTGGATCGCCAGCGCCAGGACCACGCACGAAAAAAACACCGCCAGCGGTCGCAGCGCGCCGAGCCCGGTCGTGAGCACGACCTTGGCGACCAGACCGAAGACTCCAATCGGAGCGAACTTGATCACCCAGTCGGTGATGAGCAGCATCACCTGGTACACGCCTTGCCAGAAGTCCTTGAGCACCGATTGGTAGCGTTCGGGGATGCGCGACACGAAGAACCCGAAAACGAGAGCAAAGAAAATCAGCCCCAGCATTTGCCCTTCGGCGGCATCGGCGATCACGTTTTCGGGAACCAGCCGCAAGAAGACGTCCACGACGTCCTTGCCGGTGCGGCCCTCCACGCGCGCGGCGACTTCATCGCTCTCGGCATCCAGGCCGATGCGATCCTTCGCCGGCTCGCCGTCGATGATCCCTGGCTGCATGAGGTTGACCATCGCGAGGCCGAGCAGAATCGCGGCGAGAGACGTGGCGAAGTAGTAGCCGAGCGTCTTCAGGCCGAGCCGTCCGAGGTCGCGCGTCGCGCCGAGCTCGGCCACCGCGGAGATGATCGACGCCATGATGAGGGGCACCACCAGCATCTTGAGTGCCCTGAGGAACAGGTTGCCCAAGAACGCGCAGACGTCCAGGAGGCGTACGCCGAAGAGCGCCGTGGTCTCGGTCGCGACGGATCCAACGGCGAGCGCGGCTGCGAGCGCAATCAGAATTTGCCAATGGAGCGCGAGCCGGACCACGGGGCGGAGCCTAGCCCAACAATGCTCGTTCGTGGTAACGAGGGGCCCATGATCGAAGCTCGGGCGTACAGCCTCTGGGTCGGGCGCCTTGCTTGCTCGTTGGCGGTCGTCCTTGCGATGCAGGGTTGTCGCTCGGAACAGCGCGTCGTCTACCCGGCGCAACCGCCCGTCTCGCAACCGGGCATGACACAACCAGGCGCGGCTCCGGGCGCGCCGCAGGGCACCGCGCAACCGGGCGCTCCTGCGCCGACCGGCCCCGCACCGGTGGCGCCCGCACCGGCAGGTCCCGCGCCGAACGCGGCCGCCGATCCGATCAATCGCGTCGACGTCAATTTCCTGCGCGGGCGCGCCCAGACGGTGCTGAACGAGCTCGTGAGCGCGCTCGATCCGGCGCAGCAGCAGCGGGTGCAAGGGATTCCCCTGGTCTTCGACGACAGCGTCGGAGAAGTGAACGCGTTCGCGGCGTGCACCAGCGGCGGTCGTTCGGCGATGGCGATCACCGACGGCCTGCTGGACATCGAAGCGCACCTGGCCCAAGCCCAAGCCGCCGACGAGCTCTTCGGCACCCGCAAGGTGGACGCGTACGTCCAGTTCATCGCCAGGAATCAGCGGCCGAAGCAGCCGATCGTGCGCCCCCCGCCGGGCTTCTTCGACGCGGCGGCGAGCGCCGACGCGCGCAAACTTACGCGTCAAGCCGAGGTACTGGACGAACAAATCGCCTTCGTTCTCGGGCACGAGCTCGCCCATCACTATCTCGGCCACCTGCCGTGCACGCAGACCGGGGCCATCCCGACCGCAGAAATCGGCCACTTGCTCTCCAGCGTGATTCCGGCGTTCAACCAGCCGAACGAGCTCGCGGCGGACGTCGCCGGAACCAACAACGTGCTGCGCGTCGGCGCGCGCCGCACGTCCGGCTATCGCCTGACCGAGGGCGGAGCGCTGCTCACGATGCGTTTCTTCGCCGGGCTCGACCAAGCTTCACCGGTCGACATTCTATTCGGCTTCGAACGCACGCATCCCTCGCCGCTCATACGCCAGCCGGTGATCGCGCAAACCGCCGCCGCGTTCCGTTCCACGGGCGGGGCGTTGATCTGGCCCTTCTGAGATCCAGCGCGATGTCCGCGAGCGCCGAGTCGACCGCGTCGCCCAGGATTGCCGCGCTGGTCGCGTTTTTGGTGCACCGCCGGGCGGTCGTGCTGCTCGTCGCCACCGGGCTTGCGTTGGTCGCCGCGTACCGCACCGTGCTGACCTACGGCGCTCTGAGGAGTGATCTCGAGGAGCTCTTGCCGCAAACGGCCCCGAGCGTTGGTGCCCTGCACACGCTGCGCGAGCGTCTTCCGGGCCTGCGGCACCTTGGCGTCGTGGTCGACGTCGGACGTCCGGAGCACGCGGCCGCCGCAGTGCGTTTCATCGACGAGCTGAAAACGCGCGTCGACCGCTACCCGAAGGATCTCGTACGGGAGACGCGCGCCGGCATCGCCGCGGAGCGGCGCTTCGCGGAGACCTACGCGCTGCAATGGATGGACCCGGACGACCTGCGAAAGCTCCGCAAAGCCGTGGAGGCGCGGCGCGATTGGCGCGTCAGCCGCGAGATGGGCATCGACTTGTTGAACGAGGAGGAGGATCCGCCGCCGCCGCTGCCGATCGAGGAGCTTCGAAACAAGTACCGGGCGCGCTACGGCAACTTCGACGCTTCGTCGGACGGCCGCTTCGTCAGCAAAGATCGAAAGACCGCGGTGCTCCTGATCCAGGCCGCGTCGCACCGGACCGGGTATGAATCGGACCACGAGCTGCTCTCGCGGGTCCAAGAGGACATCGATGCCCTCGGGTTTCCGGGTGCGTACGCAGCCGGCATGCGCGTCGGCTACGCCGGAGACATCGCGACACGCGTGGAGGAGATGGATGGCCTCGCCGCGGACCTGACGTTTTCCGGCGCGCTGGTGCTGGCCTGCATCGTCCTGTTGATAGTGTGGTTTTACGGAACGTTCTGGGCGTTGCCGATCCTCGGCGTGCCACTCGTGTTCGGTACGCTGTACACGTTTCTCGTGGCGGCGCTGCCACCGCTGTCGATCCGGCACTTGAATTCGAACACGGCGTTTCTCGGCTCGATCGTCATCGGCAACGGCATCAACACGGGCATCATTCTACTCAGCCGCTTTCAAGAGGAGCGGCGGCGCGGGCAGAGCCTCGAACCGGCCCTCGTGGCGGCGGTCACCGCGACATGGCGCCCCACGCTTGCCGCCGCCCTGGCCGCTTCGGCGGCGTACGGCTCGCTGGTGGTGACGGACTTCCGTGGCTTCAACCAGTTCGGGTGGATCGGCGGCGTCGGCATGCTGACCTGCTGGCTCGCGATGCAGCTCCTGGTCGCACCGCTGGTCGCCTACATGGGAAAGCGCCTCGGCGCTCCGCGACGCGGGCATGGTCCCGGGCTCACGGAACGCCTCGCCCGAGCCGTCTTGAACGCGCCGCGCGCCGTCATCGCGGGCACGCTCTTCCTGTCGGCGGCCTCGGGCTTCGCCGTGTCGTCCCGCTCGTCGGACTGGATGGAGCACGATTTCAGCAAGCTCCGCCGCCGAGACTCCTGGGTGAACGGGGAACGGTACTGGGGGCAGCGGATGGACGCGACGCTCGGACGCTACCTGACGCCGACCGTCGTTCTCTGCGACACGCCGGAACAAGCGCGGACGGTTGCCGCGCGACTGCGAGAGGTCAAAGAGCGGGAACGCGCCGGCGACTTGATCGCGGAAGTACGGAGCCTGCGCGATGCTTTGCCCGAAGCGCGCGCCGAGAGCGCTCGCGAGATCGAACGGCTCTCGGCAGTCTTGACTCCGCGCTTGCTCTCCGAGCTCGATGCCGACGAGCGACGCTTGGTGGAGCGCGCGACGAGCCCGCGCGCCGCGACGCCGCTTTCCGCCGCCGATCTTCCGGACGCGCTCGTCGCGGGTTTGCGCGAAAACGACGGCCGCATCGATCGCGTAGTACTGGTATTTCCCAAGTTGACTCCGGGCACCTGGGACGCGCCGCGAATTAGCGAGTTTTCACGCGACCTGCGCGAGGCAGCCAACATGAACGGCCGGGCGCTGCCAGTCGCCGGTTCATTGCTCTTGTCCAACGACATTGCGGATGCCATGCGAGCGGACGGGCCGCGCGCCACGACGCTGGCGCTCTCGATGGTCTTGCTGGTGTGCTGGTTCGCGTTCGGCTTTTGGCGGCGCACCCAGCCCGGCTCCGCGCCGTACCGAGCCGAACGCCGCGGCGCGGCGCCGGGCGCCTTGATGCTGAGCTCGCTCGCGGTAGGGTCGGTCTTCGTCGGCGTGCTCGTCATGCTCGGCGCTTTGGCGACGAGCGGCGCGCGCCTCAACTTTTCCAACTTCGTGGCGCTGCCGATCACGTTCGGGATCGGCGCCGATTACTCGATCAACGTGCTCAGGCGCTATCAATCCGATGCGAGCCTGGACGCTTCGCGGGCGCTCGCGGCGACGGGCGGCGCGGTGGCGCTGTGCTCGGCGACGACCATCATCGGTTTCGGCTCGCTGCTCGTGGCGCAAAACCAGGCGCTGTTCTCGTTCGGTGTCTTCGCCGTGGCCGGCGAGCTCGCTTGCCTCATGACCGCGGTCGTGTCTCTGCCCGCCGCCCTGACGCTGCTCTCGCGCCGCTCGGCGAAACGCTCCGGCGCCGTTTGAGCGGACCGCGGCGGAGAAACCACACGAAAAAAACCAACGGCCCCGGCGCGAGCTCTGCGCCCGTCGGGCTGATTCCAAGGCGGCAGGCGCAGTTGTGGGCCGCGGTGCGGGGCAAGCTTCCGGGCTTTGCGTTCGGCGCGACGTCCGAGCGCGTGGGCTCGGGCGCAACGGTCGTGCCGCCCTGGGGCGCCGCGCTCGGCTTCGGCGCCTCCCGGGCGGGGTCCGGGGCGCCGGCGGCGTCGAGGGCGAGGCGGACCTCGAAAAGCCTGGGCCAGAGTTTGCCCGTGATGAAGAAGTGACCACTCTCCGGATCGTGGGCGATTCCGTTGAGCACGTCGGCCCGCGCGGCTTCCTCGGGCGTGAGCAGGCGGGACGCGTCGATCGTGGACAGCACGCTGCCGGTCGTCGCGTCGATGCGAACGATGGCGTCGGTCTGCCAAACGTTGGCGTACACGAGCGACCCGACGCACTCGAGCTCGTTGAGGTGTCGGACCGGCTGGCCTTCGTTCGATACCTCCATGGAGCCGATGAGCTCGAAGCTGTCTCGATTGCGAAAGAACAGGCGGTTCGATCCGTCGCTCATGATCAAGCGACGGCCGTCGTCGCACAGCCCCCAACCTTCGCCATCGTATTCGAAGCTGCCCAATCGGTTAAGGGCAAGATCGTAAACCAGCGCTACCCGGTTTTGCCAGGTCAGCTGGATCAGCCGCTCGCCGACCAAGGCAAGCCCCTCGCCGAACAGATCGTTCGCGAGCTCGACGCGCGCCTCGACGGCGCCGGTCCGGAGCGCCACGCGCCGCAGGCTCGATTGACCGCGAAGCCCCGTACTCTCGTAGAGGCTGCCCTGGTGAAAAACCAGACCCTGAGTGAAGGCGCCCGCGTCGTGGGCATACGACCTGACGACCTCGGGACGCACCACGCCGGCGCCGGCGATCGGCGCGTGGAAGTTTGCGAGACCCAGTGAAAGCAGCCCGAAGCGCACCCGGACGGCTGCCTTCGAGCGGACGAGCCCGGTACGGCGACAATGGTCTAAGCTCTGCGCAACTGAAGGCATCCAGCGCCCGAACCGGAAGCTAGCATGAGTGACAAGACCGAGGAGCCCACGCCAAGGCGCCTGCGCAAGGCGCGCGAGCAGGGAGACCTCCCGGTCAGCGCGGCCGCGTGTCAGAGCGCGGCCTTTGCCGCTGCGTGGGTGCTCGCTCCGGCCGCCGTCGCGGCAACGATTCACACGACGGCGGTGCTGCTCGATCGAGGGCTCGCCGGCGACGTGCCGACGAGCGGAGAGCTCGCGTTCGCCGTCGTTGCGCTGTGCGCTCCGTTGCTGCTCGCAGCCGCGCTGGCTGCGGGTGCGCTCGGGCTGATGCAAACGGGCGCCATGGTCGCCCCGCAAAAGCTGGTTCCGGATTTTTCACGCGCCAATCCCTTCACGGGTCTCCGGCAGCTATTCCGCGCCGAACGTTGGTTCGCGCTGATGCGGAGCTTGCTCGCGGCGGTGCTCACGGGCGGCCTCGGCGTCGTCTTGCTTCGCGATCAGATGCCGGCGGTGGCGCACACGCCGGGGCAGACGTCGTCGGCCCTGGCGCTTGCAGGCGTCCTCAGTCACCGGCTAGCAGGTTTGGCTCTCGCGGTGGCCTTCGCGCTCGCCGGCCTCGACCTCTTGGTGACGCGCTGGTCGTGGCGCAAGCGCCACCGCATGACCAAGGACGAGGTGCGGCGCGAGCACCGGGAGAGCGAAGGCGACCCGGAAATCAAGGCCGCGCGCCGGCGCGCGCACCAGGAAGCGCTGGAAGGCGCCGCGCTACTCGCGGTCAAGGACGCCACCGTGGTGATCGTCAATCCGACGCATTTCGCGACGGCGCTCGCGTATCGCGAAGAACACGAGGAAGCGCCGCGCGTCGTATCGCAGGGTCGCGGCGAGCTGGCGCGCAAGATCATCGACGCGGCGCGGGCCTACGGCGTGCCCGTCGTGCGCGACGTCCCGGTGGCACGAGCTCTGGCCGAGCTCGAGGTCGGCGACGAGATTCCCGAGGTTCTCTACGAGGCGGTTGCCGAGATCCTGCGCGAGATTTGGGAACGCGAATCCCAGTAGCGGAGGCTCGGGGCTCGCCCCTCGTCACGCGTTCATATCGCGTCCAGGACTCGCCAGTGCTCGGCGGATTGGTCGTCGCCGCTCCGCTGCGAGAGCTCGGCGATGAAGCGGGCGCAGGCGCGCTCGCCCTTGGCGTCGCCGGCGCGCCGCGCCGTGGCCAGGCTTTCGAGCGACTCGAGCAGCGCTTCGTGCGAGCGTCCGATTGCCGAAAGCGCGAGGGCCAGCGCCAACGATGCGCGGCAGTGCCCGTGCGCATCATCGCGCGCGAGCTCCTTGGCCTTCCGCAACCGACGCAGCGCTTCGCCCGCGTTCTCGGCCGACAGGGACGTGAGCAGTTCCACGGGCGCGGCGGCGGCGGCGGGCCCGGGCGCCGCGGGGGGCTCGGAGGGCTTTTCCGGCTCCTCGGCGAGGGGAGCATCGAGCGGCTCGATCTCGAGGTCGGTCAAGAGCTCTTCGCGCGGGGGCGGAAGGTCGAGCTCCTGTTCCGGCGTGGACGGCGGTGTGGGAGCGCGAGTCGGCGCCTCCTCGTCGAGTTCGAGCGCGAGCGGCGCCGGAGCGGGCACCGCCTGCAAAGCCGCGTCGGGTGGCAAGCGCAGCGACCGCGCCGCCGCGTGGTCCGCGGCGCCTTCCGGATGGCGGGTCGGCAGCTCCAAGCTCGGGTCCTGGCTCGACATGGGCGAGCTTTCGAGCGCTTCGCCTTGCGGCCCGGGCGGAGGCTGGCCGTCGCGCAAGAGCGCCGGCGGCTCTCGCGCGACCAGGCCCGCGTGCGAACTGGTGCGCGCCGCTTCCGTTGCGCACCAGAGCCCGCACAGCCCCTGACGTTGCAGGAGCTCGAACGCGGCGCTCCGCGCGAAGCCGGAAAATGCTTCGGCGCTCGCGTGCAGGCCCGCCGCCGTGGCGCTGGCCGCCGCGCGCCGCGCCAGGAGCGTTGCTTTGCCTGCGTTGCCCGACAGAAACGCGTGGAGCGCCGCAGCACCGGCGGAGAGCGGACCGGCACCGTCCACGAGAGCCGCCGCCGTCACTTGATGCCACCGAGCCAGACGATCGGGACGGAGTGCCTGCAGCACGGCGTCGCAATGGGAGTGGCCCGGGAGCGCTACACCGGACTTCCCGACGCGCACGACCCAGCGCCGCCGCTCGAGCTCCAGCAGGCGCGGTTCGAGCGGACCGAGCGAGCGGCTCACACGGCGCGTGAGCGAGTCGAGCGCATTCAGCGTCGCGGCGCCCCCGAGTACCGCGAGGGCGCAGACCACGGTACGCGCATGACGGTCGAGGAGCCGGACGCGCGTGGCATGGAGGTGATTTTCGGGCTCGCCGGGGCCGCGCCCGCCGCGGCGCGTGCGTGCCGTCCACCCGCGCGCTCCGTACACGATTTCCCCCGTATCCGCGGCGTGCTCGAACGTCGCGGTAACGCCCCCCGGCGTCAACCCACCGCGGCGCGCCAGCCGTTCGCAGAGCTCGTCGTCGATGGCCTGACCCGCCAGGCTTTTCACCATCGCCCTCACGGACTCCGGCGACCACTCGGAGAGCGGCGCCAGCGCGGCCTGCGGCAGCTCCTCGAGCGGCTCGGGAACGAGACTCTCGTCCGCCGTCCTCGCGACCACCCGAGCGTGCCCTGCGCGGGCGAGTTCGACGACCACGCGCAAGGTTTCGGCATCGACGTCTTCGACGTCGTCGATCAGAACCAACGCGACTTCGTCGGCGCAGCCGAGGCGCCAAGTGTCGAGGAGCTCCACGCACCCTTCTGGTTCGAGCCCTTCGCTCTGGCGCAGGCGCTGGAGCAGGGCTTGGTGCGTGCTCACGAGCTCGTCGAATTCTTCGATGGCGCCCGGTTGCAGCGCCCACCTGAGTGAGCCGAGCGGCTCGCCAGGCCGGTGAGGAGCGATGCGAAGGACGCGGCCGAACTCGTGGTTGCGCGCAAGCTCGTTCAAGAACCGCGTGCCGCCGAAGCCGCGCGGCGCGACCAACAACGATAGCGCGCCGGGCAGCGTGTCGAGGCGAGCGGGAGGCCCGATGAATCGCGTTCTCTTGATCTCTCCGAGCTGGGCCGAAAGCGCCGAACGCCGCGGGAATGCAAAGTCGAGCCGCGCGCCGCGCAGCACGCTCTCGCCCCGCCGCCGAACGCGACCCCCGGAGGTCAAGAGCTCGCCCTGAGTCCGGGCGACGAGCGCGGGATCGACCAGTACTTCTCCCGCTCGAGCCATGCGCGCGAGCTCGAACGCTCGGTAGAGCGGCGGCCCCGAGCAGAGCAGGAGCTGGCTGTTTCCCTCGAGCACCTTCTCGAGCGGGCCCTCGGCGACGCCAATCGCGAAACGCGGGTCGGGGCGCTCCTCCGTCAGAAGATCGATGGCGTCCACGATCGCGTCCACCGGATAGTCGACCGCGAACGAGAAGGAGTGCCAGGCGATCACGCGGGCGCCGAAGACCGACGCGCGTTCGAGCTGTCCGGCAGTCGCCGCCAGGAAATCCGCCTCGTCCGTGCGCTCGGGTGCCCAGCGAAAGCAGACAACGAGCCGCTCGAGCATGATCACTCCCCGATGCGGACGCGGCGCTTGAGCGCCGAGAGCTCTTGCTCCACCTCTTCCGATTCCGGCTGCGCCGAACCCGCCGCGGTGCGGCCCTCGAGCGCCGCGAACTTCGCTTCGACTTCGTCGAGCGTCATCCCGCCCGGCCCTTCGCCCCGCAGCGCCGCTTCCACCTCGCGCTCGGCGGACAGCGCCGCTTCCACGCCTTCGATCTGATCTTCCATGCGCCGAAACTCGGAGAACGCGCCGCCGCCCGGCGGCGCTCCCAATCCTTCGACGCCGCCTCCGGCTCGAGCCTGCTTGACCTTCGCGACCAGTGTTCCCTTGCGTGCCGCAAGCTCGTCGAGCTTCTGCTCCATGCGCCCGAGCTCGTCCTTCATCTGAAGCGCTTCCCCGAGCTGTTCGGCGCGGAGCGCCTCGGTGCGCGCGCGCTTGTCCGCGGCTCGGCGCTTCTGGAGCAACGCTTCGCGCGCGAGCGCGTCGTCGCCGTGGCGCACGGCGAGCTCGGCGCGCTGCTCCCACTTCACGACTTCCTCGTCTGCCTCTTCGACGCGCTTCCTGAGCTGCTTCTCGCCTGCTATCCCGCGCACGACCTCGCGCCGCGCGGCGCGTATCTGCTCCTTCATTTCCTCGAGCACGAGCTCGATCGATTTTTTCGGATCGTCGAGCCGGTCGAGCAATGCGTTGAAGTTCGAGGAAATGACTTGTCGTGATCTTCGAAGGATCCCCATATGCCGGAGCATGCCACGGCGCGTCGCAACGGAGCGGGGCAAAATGCCGGGCCCGAAGCCCGGCGGGCTCAAGCGTTTTGCCGCCGGTTCGCGACGTGAATCGCGTGTCCGAGCGAGGCCGCCGCGGCTTCCATCACCGCTTCCCCCAGGGTCGGGTGGGGGTGGACCGTCAGCGCCAGGTCCTCCGCCGTCGCAGCCATCTCCAGTGCGAGCGCCCCTTCGCTGATCAGATCGCTCGCCGAAGGCCCCACGATGTGAAGGCCGACGACTCGCCCCGTGGAACGGTCGCGCACGACTTTGACGAAGCCGTCGGTTTCCCCGATGCTCATCGCGCGACCGAGGACGGAAAAGGGGAAACGTCCCGAGGCCACGTCGAGCCCCTGAGCACGTGCCTGCTCCTCGTAGACACCGACGGTGGCAATTTCCGGATCGGTGAAGATGACGCCGGGCACGGTGGCAAAGTCCCTGGCCGCGGCCTTGCCGGCAATCACTTCCGCACAGACCTCCCCTTCCTTGCTCGCCTTGTGCGCGAGCATCGGCGGCCCGCTCACGTCTCCGATGGCGTAGATGCCCTCGACGTTGGTTTGACAGCGCTGGTCGATCGGAACGAAGCCACGTTCGTCGATGGTCACGCCGACTTCTTCGAGCCCGATTCCGCGCGAGCGGGGTTTCATACCCACGGCCACGAGCACGACGTCGCACTCGACGCGCGACGCGCCACCCTCGCCGCTCACCCAGACCGCGACGCTGCCGTCCGGGAGCCGTTCGTAGCGCTCGGCGCGCGTGCCCTTGAGCACCGTGCCGCCGCGCGCCACGAGGTTCTTTTCCACCACCCGCACACAGTCCGGATCGGTTCCGGGCAAAAGGTTCGGCGTGAGCTCCACCACCGTGAGCTCGCTGCCGAAGGATTGGTAGACCATGCCGAGCTCGAGCCCGATCACGCCGCCGCCGATGACGAGCAACCGCTTCGGCACGACGCCGAGGCTCACCGCTTCCCGCGCGCCGATGATGCGCTCTCCGTCGAACTCGAAGCCCGGCACCTGAATCGTCGCCGAGCCGGTCGCGATAACGATGCCCTTCTTCGCGCGAACGCGCTCGGTGACCCCTCCCTTCACCTCGACCTCGATACTGCGGCGATCGACGAGCCGCCCGGTGCCCTCCAAGAGCTCGGCGCCGTTCGACTTGAGCAACTGGCGCACTCCGCCCGTCAACTTCTTGACGATACCGTCTTTCCAGCCTTGCATCACCCCGACGTCGAGGGCGAGATCCGCACAGCGGATGCCCTGATCCGCGATGCGCTTGGCCTTGGTGAAAAAGTGCGCGTGATTGATCAGAGCCTTGGAGGGAATGCAGCCCCAGTTGACGCACACTCCGCCGACTTCTTCTTCCTCGATGCACAAGGTCTTGAGCCCCAGCTGACCCAGCCGGATGGCGCATACATAGCCTCCGGGTCCGCCCCCGAGGACAATCGCGTCGTATTCTCGTTCGGCCATTGCGGACGTCTAACGCTCAACGCCGCCCGTCACAAGCGGGACCGCTCGCGCGCCGCGCTCAAAGGCGCTCGAGCTCCGCGAGCTGTTCGTCGAGGTGGCTCGGCCGAACGGCGAAGACGTCGTCGAACAGACTCGCTCGTGGCGGCGGTCCTGCTTCGGCGACCTCTCGCACGGCGGTTTCCACCTCCCGTGACACGTCGGCCGCGAGCCGGGCGAACTCCTGGTCACCGACGAGGCCGCGCGACCGACAGTGCGCGCGAAGCCGCTCGATCGGGTCACGTTCGGCCCATCGCTCGACCTCCTGCGCGTCGCGGTAACGGCTGGGGTCGTCGCTGCTCGAGTGCGGCCCCATTCGATAGGTAACGCACTCGATGAAGGTCGGCCCCGCCCCGGCGAGCGCGCGCGCGCGCGCGCGTGCGGCGGCGTCGAGCACGCCGAGGACGTCGTTGCCGTCGATGCGTTCGGCGGCAACGCCGTAGCTCGAGGCCTTGTCGGCCAGCGTGCGCGCCGCCGTCTGCCGGCTGATCGGCGTGCTGATGGCAAACTGATTGTTCTGGCACACGAGCAGGCACGGGACTTTGAGCAGGCCGGCGAGGTTCATGCCCGCGTGAAAGTCGCCCGTGCTGGTAGCGCCGTCGCCCAGGAACGCGACGGCGACGAGCGGGTCGCCGCGCAGCCGCACGGCGTAGGCTGCCCCGACTGCGTGGGGGATCTGCGAGCCGACGACGCTCGACCAAGAAACGACGCGAACTTCGCGACCGCTCATGTGACACGGCATCTGGCGCCCCTTGAGCACGTCGAGGCAGTTGCCGAACGCTTGGGCGAAATAGCGATGGAGCGGGAAGCCCCGCACCAGCATCACGCCGCTCTCCCGCAACGCGGGGAACACCCAATCGTCGTTCGAGAGCGCGTGCGCGACGCCCACCGGCACCGCCTCCTGACCCCGGCAGCTGCCGGCAAAACCGATCGCCCCGCGCCGCTGCAGCGCCGCGAGCTTGTCGTCCACGGCGCGCAAGAGCAAGAGATCGCGAAGCATGCGCGAAACGCGCTCCCGGCTCGGCGAGGCCGGATCGACGGGCACGGCGTCGGTCGGCCCCGCGCGACGGTCGCTCAAGCGAAGCCGTCCCGCGCGCCCGCGGCCGGCGGCGTGATGGGCGCGGCATCGAGCGCGTCCAGGCGTGCCAGGGCCTGCCGTACGGCATTCTGATCGACGCGACGGTGATCGCCGCGCATGGCCTCGAGCTTCGCGAGCGCCTCGGTAAGGCCGGCCTCGCCCGCGGCCGCCACGGCGAGCGTGCGGGTGTCGCGGCTCAGGGCGCCCAGCCCCTGCAGGATCGTCTCGATCGCGCGTGCGTGGCCCATTTTCGCCAGAGCGACGCGCGCATGCCAGAAGAAGGCGTCGCGCCCGAGACGCCAGCCGAAAGCCCGCCGCTCGAGCCCGAGCCGCGCCGCGGCCAGCCGCAGATCGCCGGCAAGCTCGACGGCGGCCTGTTCGTCCTCGGGCTCGCGCGCGCCGATGCGCTGGTTCACGGCGTCGACGAGCGGGGCGCGAGTGGCGTCGACGCGCGCTCGAGCGAGCAAGATCGCCGCGGCAAGACGCACTTCCGGAGCCGAATCTTCCGAAAGCCGGTGGGCGCCGGCGAGCAGCGGGCGCGGCAGCGATACGACGCTGGGCTCCCTTTCGCGCTCGGCTCCGACCCATCGCTCCTCGACGATGCGCAGCGCAACGTAGCGAACCTGCGCGTCCGAGTCCGCGAGCGCGTCGTTCAACGCTTCGCCGAACGATTCCCGCGTGATGTGATGCAGCGCCACGAGCGCCTGGTAGCGAATCGGCGCGAGCGGGGACTCGAGCGCGGTACGCACGGCATCGACCACCCGCGAATCGTCGTACTCCGCCACCTCGCCGAGCGCCATCAGCGCCATCTGTCGGACTCGTTCGTGCTCATCGGCAAGCGCCGTGAGCAACGGATCGAGCTGCTCGGACGCCCGCGCGTCGGCCAACGCGAGCGCCGCCTCCGCGCGGACCCCAGGCGCGCCGTCGGTTTCGAGCAGAGCTCGAAGCCGGTCGAGCACGACGTTCCGATCCGGC
>DASWGX010000036.1:0-8172 GCA_036393455.1 Polyangiaceae bacterium | reverse complement strand
TGCGCCGGCGGGCATCGAGCCTCGACCGTGTCTTTGTGCCACGCAAGGTTTCGGGTATAAGTGCGGTCGTCATGATGCGACGGCGCGAACCGCGATCGCGCCGCAGCGGCGCCCGGTTCCGGCACATCGATTGCGCAGCGGGCGCGAGGTTCGAATCGAGATGGTGGAAATCAAAGACGTCATGAAAGCGCTGGAGCGCTGGGCCCCCGACTCGCTCACCACGGTGAAGTACTTGGGCAATACGCCGCTCGAGTGGATTTCGGCCGGCGTCCTGGCCGTCGTCGTGGCGTTGACGGTCCGTGTTTTCAAGGCCTTCCTCGTGAAGCGACTGCGGAAGTTGGCCGCGAAGAGCACCACGCGCGCCGACGACATCGTGGTCGAAACGTTGGACGCGACGCACGTTTTTTTTTACTTGGCCGTCGGCCTGTATCTCGGAACGCAGGTGTTGGATGCCAAGGCGTCGATCCGTCACGGTCTGGACGTCGCCATCATCATCGCGCTTTTGATCCAGGGAGGACTCTGGACGCAGGCTCTCTTCAGCCGGAGCGCCGATCGCTGGTCGGAGAAGCGCGGCGGCAACGAGAGCAGCACCGTCGCGGCGGGAGTCAAGTTCGTCGCCCGGCTGACGATTTGGGTCGTCGTCCTGTTGATGGTCCTCGCCAACGTCGGCGTCGAAATCAGCGCCGTGATCGCGGGTCTCGGCATCGGCGGCGTGGCGGCGGCGCTGGCGCTTCAGAGCATCCTGGGGGACGTGTTTGCGTCGCTCTCGATGTACTTCGATAGGCCTTTCGACATCGGGGACTTCATCATCGTCGACGATTTCAAGGGCAACGTCGAGGGCATCGGCATCCGCACGACGCGGGTCAAATCTTTGGACGGTGAGCAGATTGTCTTTCCCAACGGCGATCTGGTCAAGAGCCGCATTCGCAACTACGGCCGCATGCTAGAGCGCCGCATAGCGTTCGGGTTCGGCATCGAATACAATCTGGCGTACGAAAAGGTGGCGAGCGCCGCGCAGATCGCGGCGGAAATCGTGCAGGGGGTGGAAGGCGTGCGCTTCGACCGGGCACATTTCAAGGGCTACGGGGCCTACTCGCTCGACTACGAGGTCGTCTACTACGTGCTGTCTCCCGAGTACGTCGAGTACATGAACAAGCAGCAAGAGATCAATTTGCAGCTCTACCGTCGCTTCGAAGAGGAGGGCATTCCGTTCGCCTTCCCGACGCGGACCATCTACCACCGCGACGAAACGCCGAGCGAGTCGGGGGATTCCCAGCGCCCCGACGAATCGAGGCGATCTGGCTCTCGCAGGGCGGGCGGAACCGCGCGTTCGTAGCGAACGACCACGGTGCAAGGCCGAGCGTAGCCGAGAGCGAGTAGGTCCGGTCAGTGCTCGAATCCGCTCCGAGCGGCGCCCCATTTTGCGCGATCGCTCCGCTGCTGGGCTACGGGGCACGCCGTTTGCACCACGCGAGGTCATGAAACAGATACTCGCGTTCGGACGCTCTGCCCTGCGACTATCCATGGCGCGCTCACGCCGCGCCGCACGCATTTCGACGTCCTGCCTGCTCGCGGCGTGCTTGCTTCTGTTTGGCGGTCACGCCTTGGCCGCGGAAGACCGGGGTACCGACGACGACGACGATGACGCCGATGGGACGCGGATCGGGTTCGATCTGGACTTCGCGGGCACCATCGACGAAGTCGGCATCGACTCCGGCAGCGGCGGAATGCTACGCCTGGGGCACGAATTCGACTTGTTCCTGATCAGCCTGACGCCGGAGGCCACGGGGAGCTTCTACTCCTTCGGCGGCGACGACGACGCGAGGTTTTATGCGGGGCAACTTGGCGCACGGCTGACGCTCGGCAAGATCGTGGAGCCCGGTATCTTCGCGCACGCCGGCGTAGGCCACCTTTCCGCGGCAGAGTCGGAAACCGGCGTGGCGACGGATATCGGGTTGACGCTCGATTTCACGCTGCTGCCGCTGATCGACATCGGCGTGCACGCGGCTTACGACGCGCTACTGCGAGAGGAGGGGTCGTTCGATTGGTACCGTGCCGGCGCTCACGTCGTGCTCGCGCTCTGATCGTGCGAGAGCGTCCGCGCACCACCGCGCAAGATCGCCACGCAAGATGTCCGTGCTCGAAGCGGCATCGTGCCCGTCTTGCTCTCGTTGCAGGACGGCACGCGCCCCTTTTCGCAGCCCGCCGCGCGCTCCGCCGTCGCGTTGAGCGTGCGACGTTGGCGCGACGATTGCACGTACGTCGGGGTCAACGTCCTCGCCATGTTCGCTCTTGCTGCATTCGACTCTTCGGTTCCCGGCGAGCGCGGGTTCGCCGGTCGCTACCGGGTTCTGTCCACGATTGCCGAGGGTGGCATGGGCGTGGTGCTCCACGCCGTGGATATGGACCTGGGGCGCCACGTCGCCATCAAAGTGGTCAGGGAAGAGCTGATCGAACATGAAGGCGCCGCGGAGCGCGCGCTGCTCGAAGCGCGCTTTGCCGCCAACATCCGCTCGGAGCACGCCGTCAAGGTGCTCGATATCGGCCGCGATGGGCAGGGAGTGCCGTACATCGTGATGGAATACCTGGTGGGTGAAGACCTCTCCGAGCTCCTCGCGATTCACGGAACTCTGCCTTACGAGACGGCGGTCGACTTCGTGCTCCAGGTCTGCGAAGCGCTCGCCGAAGCGCACGGCTCCGGCATCGTTCATTGCGATCTCAAGCCCGGGAACCTGTTTCTGACCACGCGGGCCGACGGCGAGCCCGTGGTCAAGGTGCTCGATTTCGGCATCTCGAAGGAATTTCGCAAAGGCGTGCGCCGATCGGTCACGAATCCGTCGGACATGGTCGGGTCGCCGCACTACATGGCGCCCGAGCAAATGTTGGCCGCGTCGGTCGATGGGCGTGCCGACATATGGTCGCTCGGCGCCGTTCTGTACGAGCTGTTGACCGGGCGGCCACCGTTTTCGAACGACACCATTCCCGGTGTGTGCGCCATGGTGCTGTCGGCAGAGCCGACCGCACCACGGCAGTTGAACCCGGACGTACCGGTCGATCTGGAGCGCATCGTTCTCCGCTGCTTGAAGAAGGACCCCGCGGAACGGTTCGATGACGTGGGAGAGCTGGCGGACGCGCTCGCCAGATTCGGCGGGCCGACGTCTTCGGACTATGCCGTACGCGTCTCGCGTGTGATTGCCAGCGCGCGGCAAACCCTGCCGAGCGCGGAACCCGAGAACGCGTCGCGCTCGAGCGTTGCTTCGGTGCCCGATCTCATGCGACCGATCCGGCGTTCGCGCCCGCCGGCGGGTGGGCGGCGTCGCTTCGGCCTCTGGTGGGCGCTGCGTCACGGCGCTGTAGCCGCTCTCGCGTTCGTGACCGCGACGTCGATCGCTGCCACGATCGTCGCGGGGCGTTCGAGTACGGGAGGCGTCGTGCTTCCCGCGTTCGGCGTTTCGTCCCTGGCGCAGTCTTCGAAGTCGCTGCCGGAAGTGACGCAGCGTTCTTGGATTGTCGACGGCAGCGACGCGTCGTCCGGACGCTCGCGTGCCTCCGAGCGCGACGCGCGCGCGGCGCCGACGCCGGTGCACGCCGTTGCGGTCCGCACGCCCGTGCGCGTCCGAGCGCATCGGGGTTTGCGCCCTGCTCCGCGCGCGGCGCCGTTCGTCGAGCCGGTGAGCTCGGTGGCCACCGGCTCGAAGGCAGGAGTATTGGGTGTGGGTGGTGGCCGGTCGGGTTCGACGACCGAGCCGGCACGCAACGCCGCTGCTTCGCACCCCGCGCGCCCCGGCTCGCTGCAAGGCGGTAGTGCGAGCACGGCGCGCACCGGCGAGCCCCATTCGGACCACCGCCCATCCGACGTCAACGCCTGGGATCGGAGCGAATTCGGAGGCCGCTACTGATGCGGCCGGTGGTTGCCGTGGCGATCGCGGGTGCCCTGGCGGCGACTGGCGCTGCCGCTTCGGCGCGCGCCGAAACAGCCCGCGCGGCCGCCGCCGAAGCGCTATTTCAGCAAGCGCAGGAGCTATTTGCCAACGGGCAGGTGGAAGAGGCGTGCGAGAAGTTCAAGGCGAGCCAACAGATCGACAGAGAGCTCGGCGCTCAGCTCCACTTGGCCGACTGCTACGAGCGCATCGGTAGAACGGCCAGCGCCTGGGCGGCATTCCTGGCAGCGGCCGCGATCGCCGAGCGCAGCGGCGACATGGAAAGACGTCGGATTGCGCTCACACGGGTCGAGGCGCTGGAGCCCCAATTGTCCTACGTCGTGCTCCACGTTCCCCCCGAGCACGCGACCGCCGGGCTCGTCACGAGCATCGGAGACATGCAGGTGCCCCCAGGTTCGTGGGGCGTCGCGATCCCCGTCGATCCTGGCGAGCAGCGGTTGCATGCCGTGGCGCCCGGCCGCGCCGGCTGGACGCGCGCGCTCGTGGTTCGGGCCGGCGCGACCAAGAGTGCAACGCTGCCGGAGCTCGAAGTGAACGAAGGCTCGCCGGAGCCGGTCGCCGAGCGAGACCGTGCCGAATCGAGTGCGCCCGACGAGCATGCGCCGTTCATGCCGCCTCCGTCGAACGTCGACTCGGAAGGACAGGCCCGGAGAACCTTCGGATACGTGTCCGGAAGTCTCGGCCTCACGGGGATCGGCGTCGGCGCGTTCTTCGGTTACCGCGCCAAGCAGAAGCTCGACGACTCGCTCACGCACTGCCCCGACGACCCGAACCTATGCAGCAGCCGTGGCGTCGAGCTCCGGGAACAAGCGCGCGACAATGCGCTCGCTTCCACGATCGCGTTCGGCAGCGGAGCAGCCCTCATCGGCACCGGCCTGGTATTGCTGTTGCTCCAATCCGACCAGCGCGACACGGGGTTGTACCTCGCGCCCAACGCCAGCACCGAGCGAGCCATGCTCGAGCTCAAGGGGATCTGGTGACGATCCCGAGGCGCAGCGCGACGACGCGCCGCTCGCATGCGGGCGCGTCGCTCCTGGGCGGTCTTGCGCTGATCGCGTGCGGGCAAGTGCTCGACATCGAAGAGGCCACGGTCGACCCGGCGTTGGATGAAGCGGGCGCGCCGGCATGGGGCGGCGCGGCGGGCTCCGGCGCACTCGTCGGCGAAGAGGGCACGCTCTGTGCGCGCTATTGCAATCTGGTCATGGAAAACTGCTCGGACGGCTTCGCCGTTTACACGAGCGGGGAGGCTTGCCTGGCCGTGTGCGCGGAGCTGCCGGAGGGCCGCGCAGGGGACGAAGAGGGCAACTCCGCCGAGTGCCGGATCACCGCGGCGGAGAAAGCGCCGGTGGAAGCCTCGTTCTACTGCGCGATCGCGGGTCCCGGCGGAAACGGCGTCTGCGGCGACAACTGCGAGGCACTCTGCTCGATCGTTTCCGGAGTCTGCACCGGCGAGAACCGACAGTGGCCGAGCACCGGTGCGTGCCTCGACGAATGCGCGGCGCTGCCCGATCGGGGCACGTACACGACCGCGCCGGAGGTCCGCATGCATACCGGAGGAGACGTGCAGTGCCGGCTCCTTCACGCAACCAACGCCGGGCTCGCCGATCCGAACCTGCACTGCGCCCACGCGGCCGGCGAGGGACCCTGTCAGTGACGGCGGCCTCCTCCGCCCGCGGGACGTCCGCGTGTTCGAGTAGCGCAAACGCATGGGAAGGGCAACCTTTGGCACGAGATTCGCGTCTGTGCGCTTCGTCGCCTCGGCGACGCTCACGGTCGCCCCGAAAGACGACATAGGAGAAGCATCATGCCCAAAACGTGGAACAGCAAACGAGAGCGCCAGTATCAGCGAATCAAGGAAAGCCAGCAGAAGCGCGGCACGTCGGTCAAGCGCGCCAAGGAAATCGCCGCCCGCACGGTGAACAAGCAGCGCCGGCAAAGCGGACAGACGCCCAACCGCCGCACTCAGGGCACGGGCAACCCGAACCTGTCGTTGTCCGGGCGCACCAGGGACGAGCTCTACAACCGCGCCAAGCAGCTGCGCATTTCCGGGCGCAGCAAGATGAGCAAGTCGGAGCTCATGAAAGCGATTCGCAGCGCCGCTTGAGGCCGGCGCAGGCGAGGCTGGGGCGTCAGTCTGGCTCGCTGCCGACGATTGCGGTGCGCGGTCCGACGGCGGGCGGCAAGCCCGTCACACCGCGGCATCTTGTCGCGGCCGCAAACGCCACTCAGTCAAGGACGTGTATCGTCGAGCAGCTTGTCTATCCGAGGATGGTGCTCGGTGGGGTAGCCCTGCGGGCGCATCCACGCCACGGCCATCAATATCGCGACGAGCACTCCCAGAGCGGCCAAAGTCCCGGCCACCACGAGCGCCTCCATGAGCGCCGCGGCGAGCACTGCGCCGCCGAGGGCCATGAGGAAAACGAATATGTACTTGGAGCGTCTATTCATGACATCTCCTTTCAAGACGTCACTCAGCAAGGCGCGTGCCGGTGCTCGATCGCTCTTCGCGCTCCCGGTATTCGGAGGGAGCGTTGCCTGCGTGGCACGCCGGCTGCATCGACGCCGACTGCAACCGGCGGCTCTGCGCGAGTTGCGTTGAACGGGCGGATACCGTGCGCAAAGCCGCCTCTACACTCGAACGGAGTGTCACCCATGTCCAATTCGATCTGGCCTGCCATCCTCTTGGTTTGTCCGATCATCTTCGAGGCAACGGCATGCACGCGGCAGGGCGAGTCCGGAGATCGCGACGGACCTCGAGCGCCTGGTTATTCGGGAGGCGATTTGGTGCCCGACGGCGTGCCGCCCGAGCCCGGGTACGCGACGGGGGGCACCGACTCGAGCGTCGCGCACGACGACGCGGCCGCGCCGGGAGCCGTCTCCGGCGAACCCGAACCGCTCGCGGAGCCAACGTCTACCTCCGGTTCGACGCGTCGAGCACTGGGCGCCGTCGGCGGGAGCGGGACCGGGGGCTTCGCCGGCAGCGGCGGCGTCGGTGGAGTGCCCGTTCCCGCCTCGGGCTGACGAGAGCCGCCGCTCGGCGCTGCGTGCGGCGGGCTTCGAGCTATTCGCAAGTCTGCACGAGCGTGGCCGGTCCATTCCGTTGCTCGCCGCTCGGTGCCGGAAGTAGGCTCGCGGCATGGTGGACACGCTCGTCACGCGGAGCTCCCACGACGAGGTTCTCGAGAGAGACGTCGGTGCGAGCGCGGGTTTCGGGCTCCCGCGCGAGCTGCTCGAGAAGGCGCGAGGCCGGCTCCGGGTGATTTTGATGCTCGCCCTGTTCGGCGGATTTCTGAGCTTGATCGTGCGTTCGTCGCGGGCGCTGGAGTCGGATCTTGCGTTCGAGCGAGAGGCGATTGGCGTCGCCTATGCCGCGCTGGTCGCGCTGTCATCGGCGCTCTTCCTGGGTCTTTCGTACCTGCGCCGCGAGAGCCCCGGTTTCGCGCTCAGACTCGGTTTGGCCTTCGAAGTTCTACTCGGCTACACGATTGCCATTGGCAACACGATCTACGTCGTGAAAAACCACGGCCACGTTCCCTTTTTGACCTGGACGGCGCCGCTCATGATCCTGTTTCCCCTGATCGTGCCGAGCCCGCCGAAGATGACGCTGCTCGTGGCCGTCCTGACGGGGAGCTCGGCTTGGGTGTCGGTGGCCGTGGTGTCCGAGCTCGCGCTGCTTCAGCCGACGCTGGACACGTATCTCGACGTCTCGGTGAGCCCCATCGTCGCGACGGCCATCGCCTACTATGGCGCGCGGGTAGTGTACGGCTTGAACGTCGACTACGCGCGCGCGACACGCATGGGCAGCTACGTGCTCAAGTCGCGCCTCGGTGCAGGCGGTATGGGCGAAGTCTGGCGCGCCGAGCACCAGCTCCTCGCGCGCCCGGCGGCGGTGAAGGTGATTCGACGCGAGTCGCTGCACGAACTCGGCATCGGTGAAGAAACGCTGCGCGGTCGTTTCGAGCGCGAAGCTCAGGCGACGGCGCTTCTGCGCTCGCCGCACACGGTGGAGCTCTACGACTTCGGCGTCGCGGAAGACGGTTCATTCTTCTACGTGATGGAGCTGCTCGAGGGGCTCGACCTCGAGAAACTGGTGCAGAAGTACGGCCCCATGCCGCCAGAACGGGTGGTGCACGTCATGCTGCAGATCTGCGCCTCGCTCGCCGAAGCGCACGAGAACGATTTGATCCACCGCGACATCAAGCCCGCAAACATCTACTTGTGCCAGTACGGG
>DASWGX010000035.1:0-1657 GCA_036393455.1 Polyangiaceae bacterium | reverse complement strand
CTGTTCATGGCCAAGGGCGGCGGCTCGGCGAACAAGAGCTTCCTCTATCAGGAAACCAAGGCGCTGCTGCGACGCGACGCGCTGCTATCTTTTCTCGACGACAAGCTGCGTTCACTCGGTACCGCGGCGTGCCCCCCCTATCACCTCGCCGTCGTCGTGGGCGGTACGTCGGCGGAATACGCGCTCAAGGTGGCCAAGCTCGCGTCGGCTCGCTATCTCGACGGCCTGCCAATCAGCGGCAGCGAGCGCGGTCACGCGTTTCGCGACACGACGCTCGAAGGCGAGGTATTCGAGCTCGCGCAGCGGAGCGGCATCGGGGCGCAGTTCGGCGGCAAGTACTTTTGCCACGACGTGCGCGTCGTACGCTTGCCGCGCCACGGAGCGTCGTGCCCGGTGGCGATTGCCGTTTCATGCTCCGCGGATCGGCAAGCGCTCGGGAAGATCACGCGCGACGGCATCTTCTTGGAACAGCTCGAGGCCGACCCGGCGAAGTACCTGCCCGACGCGTCCCAAGAAGACCTTTCGGACGCCGTCGTGCGCATCGACCTCGACATGCCGATGAGCGAAATCCGCGCCGAGCTTTCGCACTACCCCATCCGGACCCGGCTCTCGCTCAGCGGAACGCTGGTCGTCGCGCGCGACATGGCCCACGCCAAGATCAAGGAGCGCCTCGATCGCGGTGAACCGATGCCGCCCTACATGCAGCGCCACGCCGTCTACTACGCCGGCCCCGCGAAAACTCCGGAAGGCTACGCCTCCGGCTCCTTCGGCCCCACCACGGCGGGCAGAATGGACAGCTACGTGGCCGAGTTCCAGGCCAAAGGCGGCGGCCACGTGATGCTCGCCAAAGGGAATCGATCGCCCGCGGTAACGCAGGCCTGCAAGAAGTACGGCGGCTTCTATCTGGGGTCGATCGGCGGCCCGGCGGCGCGGCTCGCTCGGGACTGCATCAAAAAAGTAGAGGTGCTCGAGTACCCGGAGCTCGGCATGGAGGCCGTCTGGAAGATCGACGTCGTGGACTTTCCCGCGTTCATCGTCGTGGACGACAAGGGCAACGACTTTTTCGCGAACGTGATGCGGCGAGGCAAAGCGCTGCCCACGGCATGAGCGAACGGCCCCGTTTCAGCGCTGCCTTTTCGCCGGCCCCGCTCCGAGCAGGCCGCCCAGCGCCTCTTCGGTGGAGCCGAGCATCCGCACGCTGCCGAAGTGGTGAATCAGCGCCTCGCGATTGTCGAGGACGCCAAGGTTCTGCATCTCGAGCGCGCCGATGCGATCCTCGGGAGAAAATGCGGCGTCTTTCACCTTCTCCATGCTGAGCTTCTCGGGCGCGTAGCTCATGTACTCGGCCGTCGTGTCCAAAATGCTGTAGTCGTCGCCGCGGCGCAGCTCCAGCGTCACGGCGCCGGTCACCCCGGGGGCGAGCCAGCGCGTCAAGCCGTCCTTGAGCAGCATCGCCTCGGGGTCGAACCATTTGCCTTCGTACAGGAGGCGCCCGAGCCGCCTGCCGAGCCCGAAGTACAGGTCGAGCGTGCTCTCGTTGAAGATCGCGGAGAGCAGTCGCTCGTACACCACGTGCAGGAGCGCCATGCCCGGAGCTTCGTAGATGCCGCGGCTCTTCGCGTCGATGACACGGTTTTCGATCTGATCGCTCATGCCG
>DASWGX010000034.1:0-2552 GCA_036393455.1 Polyangiaceae bacterium | reverse complement strand
GAGCACGATACCGCCGGCGACCGCCGCGCCGCCCACGGCGTACGAGACGACGGCGAGGGTTTGAAAGGTTTCACCCTGGTTTTTGCTGCGCTCGAGCTCGCTGTCCGGAACGCAGCCGGCGGCGCAGCTCTGGCGCGTGGCGACCTGCTCGTCGAAGTCGCGGAAGCGGTCACGAGCGTTGACCGTGAGCACGGCACCGGTGGCCAGAATCAGGGCGCCGGCGCCCGTGAGCATCACTGGCCCCCACATCGGCCAGGGACGGCGGTACTCGATCAGTTCTTCGGGCTTGTAGAGCTTGACCTGGAAGGTGGTCGGCTTGCCCGGCAGGAGCGTCTTGGTCTGGCGCGTCGTGACGAAGCCCGGCCTTTCCGCGGTGACGGTGTGCTCGCCGGGGCGCGCGAGGCTCTCGTAACGGCCGGGAGAACGCAAGATGGTCTTGCCGTTCAGCGCCACCGTCGCGCCGGGCTCGTCGCAGACGACCTCGACTTTGGCGAGCTGCTGCATGACGAGAGCGAGATACTTCTTGGCGTGATCGAATTTCTCCCCGTCGAGCGGCGCGGCGCCGTAGCGAAGCGAGGCCTGCAGGTGTTCGTGAATCGCGAGCGGTTGATCCAAGTTCAAAAGGGCGAGCGCGAGGTTGTAGTGGATGCCCGGATGATCCCAGTTAGAAAGCGCCGCGCGGTACTTGTCGACGGCCTGGACGAACAGGGAGTCTTTGAGCAGGCGGTTTCCGTCCAAGAACAATCGCTCCGCGGCCTTCTGGCGTTCGGGCGTCACATCTCGTGCCCATGGTCGCTCCACGCTCTCTGCACGGTTCAGCTCCGTTACGGGCTCCTCCGCGCGCGCCGCGAACGCGACGAGCAACAGCACGGTCAAGGTCGTCAAAAAACTGGCCAGACGCCCGCGAGCGCGCTCCGGCTTCCTCATCGCAGATCCTCCACGATCGGGCTGCCGAGCTGAGCCGTCAGCCGGTTGGCGCGCTCGCGTTCCTTCTTGAGCAGGCGTTCGAGCTCTTTCGCCGATCTCTGAGCCCGTTCTTCCGCCGCGCGCGCTTCGTCCTCGTTCTTCTCGGCTCGGGTCTGTGCCTTCTCCGCTGCGAGCCGTTCGTCCTTCGCGCGCCGGAGGGCGCGCGTGAGCTCGGCGTTCTTGATCGCGAGCTGCTCCTGGGTTTCCTCGACTTCGATGCTGGCCTCGTCGGCCTTTTCCTCGGCTTTGGCTTTGAGCTTCTCCGCGGCGAGGCGTTGCGCTTCCGCCTGTTGCCGCTCGCGCTCCTTTTCCTCGACCTCGCGCAAGCGCGCGTGAGCTTCTTCCTTGGCGAGCGTCGCCGCCTGGGCGTTCTGCTCCGCCGTCTTGTGGGCGTTGCTGATGACGATGAGCGCCACGCTCGCGGCGGCCAAGAGCACCAGCAAGAAGGCCGCGCCCGCCATCGCCAGGCGTCGTTTGAGCCGTGCGCCGCGTTCCCGCTGCCCCTGTACGCCGTCCGAAAAAGCGAGAACGACGTCCGGCAGCTCTCCGCGGAAGCGTCGCATGAAACGCCCGAGCTCCTCGGCCATCTCACCGCCCCAAAGCAGACCGGGGTCGCGTCGCTTGGCTTCCCACTGGCGTGCGGCCGCGCGCAGCTGCTCGATGAAGAGACTGTCCTCGTGGCTTTCCTCGAGCCAGCGCCTGAGCGTAGTCCAGTTCTCGATCAGGGATTCGTGCACGATTTCCACGGTCGCGCCGCCGCTGCCGCCGCCGGTTTGGACGACGAGAAGCCGTGACTCGACCAGGTGATTGATGACTTGATCCAGATCGCCGGCCTTGCCGCTGAGCTCCCGTAGCTCGTCGAGGTGCCGGACCGCACGCGTGCGCTCGTGAGTCACCAATTGTAGAAACACGGCCCGGCACAGCATGTACTGTTCCGGAGACAGCTCGTTGACGACGCGGTCGGCATGGCTCACGAGCGCGCCCGTGATGCCGCCGAGCCCGCGGTAGCTCTCCTCCGTGAGCAGCTTGCGCGCGGGGTCCCGCGCCTCCCAAAGCTGCGAGGCCGTGAACTGCAAGAGCGGCAGGGCTCCCGGAGTCGCGGCCAGGTACGCGAGCATTTCGTCGACCATGGCCTGGGTTTCGAAGCGATAGCCGACCATCTCCGCGGGGTGGACCAGTGCTTCTCGCAGGCCCTCGGGGCTCAGCGGGCCGAGAAAGAACAGCCCGCGGCTGAGCTCGCCCATGAAGTGCGGGTCTTCGGCGACGCGTCCGAGAAAATCGGAACGGATCGACACGATGACGCGCAGCGGCGACGTCGCGTCGTCGGCCGCGGCGGCGAGGCACGTCGTGAACGCGACTCGCTGGCGCTGATCGGGCACCAGGGTGAAGAGCTCTTCGAATTGATCGACGAAGATCAAGTAGTGCTCGCCCGTGCGGCGCGCACGGCTTCTGAGCTCGCTCCCGAGGAAACCGGGCTCGAGCGCCAGGCGGATCCCGAGCTGGTTTTCGTCCAGCGGGGCCGCGCCCTCGTCTTCCGCCGCCAGCGACGCCAGCATTCGCGCCAGCGAGAGCACCGCCTCGCGACC
>DASWGX010000033.1:0-7721 GCA_036393455.1 Polyangiaceae bacterium | reverse complement strand
CTCACGCCGCCTGCTCACCCCGCCTGCTCACGCCGCCTGCTCACCCCGCCTGCGCGGAACGCCTCTGCCGCGCGGCCGGACTCCCGGGCGGACGCGCCACCCGTGGCCCGCCGTTGTCAGGTGGAGTCGGGCGCGCTACTCGACGCCCTGTGACGTCGGAAAACCTCGCGAGGACTCCTCTTTACGCCGAGCATCAGCGCGCCGGAGCGCGCCTGGTACCCTTTGCCGGGTACGAGATGCCGCTCCAGTACGAGGGGATCGTGGCCGAGCACCACGCGGTCCGCACGCGAGCGGGTCTGTTCGACGTCTCGCACATGGGGCGGCTTTCGTTTCGCGGCGACGACGCCCTCGCCGTCGTGAACCGCCTGATCACGAACGACCTCGCGCGCGCCGCGGACGGCCAGGCCGTGTACACGTGCTGTTGCAACGCGCGCGGGACGATTCTCGACGACCTGATCGTGTACCGAAAGTCGCCTGAGGACGTCCGTGTCGTCTGCAACGCCTCCAATCGTGACAAGATCGTCGAGCACTTCGCGCGCGAGACGGCAGAGCGCTGTAACTTCTCGGACCAAACCGACGCCACGGCCTTGCTCGCGCTCCAGGGTCCGCGCGCTTTCGACGTCCTCGACGCGGCGTCCACCGAGCCCGCCGCGCTCGCAACGACGTTCGGCTCGTTTCGCTGGGGCTCCGCGCGCGTCGCCGGCATCGCCTGCTCGGTCGCCAGAACGGGCTACACGGGCGAGGACGGCGTGGAGCTTTTCTGCGACGCCGAGGATGCCGCGCCGCTCTGGCGCGCGCTCGTCGAGTCCGGCGCGAATTTCGGCCTGAGACCGGTCGGGCTCGGTGCCCGCGACACGCTGCGCCTCGAAGCGCGCCTGATGCTCTACGGCAACGACATCGACGAGACGACGCACCCGCTCGAGGCGGGGCTCGGCTGGACGGTGAAGCTCGACAAGCCGAATTTCATCGGCAAAGAGGCGCTGGCAGCCGAGAAAGAGCGCGGCCCGTCGCGGCGCCTGGTGGGCTTCGAAATGCGCGGGCGCGGTATCGCTCGGCACGGCTACCCGCTCTTCGACACGTCGGGCAACGCGCTCGGTCACTGCACGTCGGGAGCGCCTTCGCCGACGCTCGGAAAGAATATCGGTCTCGGCTACGTGTCGAGCGAGAGAGCCGCGCTCGGGACCGATATCGTCGTCGACTGTCGCGGGAAATCGATCCCCGCCGTCGTCGTAAAAACCCCCTTTTACAAGCGACGAGAACCAGGCTAAGAGCGGAAACCTTGGAAGGGTTTTGCCCATGAGCGACACCGAGATCAAAGACGACCGCCGCTACACGAATGACCATGAATGGGCCCTTACCGAGGGCAAGAACGTCCGCGTCGGAATCAGCGCGTTCGCCGTGAGCCAGCTCGGGGACGTGACGCTCGTCAGCCTCGACGTGAACCCCGGCCAAAACATCGACGCCGGCAAGGCTTTCGGGACGATCGAAAGCGTCAAGACGCTCAGCGACTTGTTCGCTCCGGTGAGCGGAACCGTCGTCGAAGTGAACGGCGCGCTCGAGGACCGGCCTGAGCTCGTCAACGAAGATTGCTACGGCAAGGGCTGGATGGTCGTGATCGAAGCAACTTCTCCCGGTGATTCGCTCTTGGACGCGGCGGCCTATCGAGAGGTCGTCGCCCAGGCCGATCACTGATGCGCTACCTGCCGCACACGGAAGAAGAGATCCGGCAGATGCTGGGCGTCATCGGCGCCCGCTCGGTCGACGATCTCTTCTCCACCGTGCCTTCGACCCTGCGAGAAAAGGCGAAGCTCGACGTGCCGCCCGCGCTCGACGAAGTCCGGTTGATGCGGCATCTCGCCGAGCTCGCGGGTCAGAATGCCGGACCGGACATGTTGTGCTTTCTCGGCGCCGGCATGTATCCGCACCACATCCCGCCCGCGGTCGATCAGCTGCTCTTGCGCAGCGAGTTCTACACGGCATACACGCCGTACCAGCCCGAGGTATCCCAGGGCACGCTCCAGGCGATCTGGGAGTTTCAGACGATGGTGAGCGAGCTCTACGGGCTCGGCCTCAGCAACGCGAGCCTCTACGACGGTGCGTCCGCGGCCGCCGAGGGCGCGTTGATGGCACGACGGCTCACGGGCCGTCCGCGCGTGCTCGCCAGCCGCTGCGTGCACCCCGAATACCGAGCGACGGTCGCGACGTACTCGGCGGGCCAGGACAGCGCCAGCGGGCCGGGCGAAGGCAACTACTCGGAGGTGGAGGCGAGCTCGCGTTGCGGCGCCGCCGACCAGGACGCCATCGACGCCGCGCTGGACGACGCCACCGCCGCGGTCCTGGTGGGCTACCCGAGCTTTCTCGGCACGTTCGCCGATCTCGGGCCGCTCGCGGAGCGCGTGCACGCGCGTGGAGCGCTGCTAGTCGTCGTCAACACGGAACCCTACGCGCTCGCGCTGGCTCGGAGCCCCGGCAGCCTCGGCGCCGACATCGTAGCCGGCGAAGGTCAGGCACTCGCCTGTCCACCGCAATTCGGCGGTCCCTCGCTGGGGCTTTTCGCCTGCCGCCACGAGCGTCGCTACCTGCAGCAGCTGCCGGGCCGCGTGTGCGGGCAAACGCTCGACCAGAACGGAGAATCCGGTTACGTGCTCACTCTGGCCACGCGCGAGCAGCACATCCGGCGCGAACGCGCGACCAGCAACATCTGCACCAATCAGGGGCTCTTGGCGCTTTCGTTCGCAATCCGCACCAGCCTGCTCGGAAGGCAAGGGTTCGTAGCCGTGGCGCGGCAGTGCCTGGCCAAGGCTCACTACCTGGAGAGCCGCATCGCATCCCTCTCCGGCTACGCGCCGCTCGTGGACGGCGCGCCGTTCTTCAACGAATTCGCGGTTCGCGTGCGCGGCGGCGACGCCGACGCGGTATGCGAGAAGCTCGAACGGCAAGGCGTGATCGCCGGCCTCGCCCTCGGGCGCTACGACGCAGCGCTCCGGCACGGCTTGCTCATCGCAGTCACGGAGACGCATTCACGAGAGGATCTGGACCGCCTCGTCGCGTTGCTCGACGCGGCGTGAACGACCACGCCCGGCCGGAAGTGCCGCTAGCGCCCGGAAGCCTGCTCGGGACGCCGCGGGTTCGGGAACCAGTCGAGCCCGCTCGTCCGATGGACCGTGAGCCGTGCAAAGTCGAGCCCTAGGGCGAGCGTGGCTCCACGCGCGCCGTTGTCGCCGTAGAAGCCGCTGAGGCTCAAGGTGATGCCCCACGGCGCGCCGAGGACCAAGGAACCGACGCCTCCATTCGAGTGCCCGGCCCAAAAGCGCCGAAAGCCGCCGAGATCGAGCGCCGGTCCCCAGCCGCCCGAGGTGAACGACCGCGTCGCGAAGCGGGTCAGAAGCGCAAGATCGGTTCCTTCCGTGAAGTGCGTCTGGATGCGGAACAGGCCGCCGACCGTGACCGGCCAGTCCGGCGGAGCTCCGAGGCCGCTCTCGAGCTGGAGCGTGGTCTGGTGGTGGTCGACGTCCTCCGAATCCCGCTGCACCGAAGGACCGAGCCCCGCGAAGACCCACGACGAGACGTCGGCTCGCGCCGGAAAACCGATGCAGAAAAGCGCGAGCGCCGTGCTCGCTGCAAGCGTCCACGCCGCACCGCGACCGCTCACGAGAAGTCCTCCCCAAGGCTCGCGCGGACGTTCGACGCGAGCTCGGCCTCGGCGTGATAGCTCGGATGGTCGACGCCCACCGCTACACTTCCGGTGCCCTGCCTGAGCAGGCGCGCCGCAGTCTCGTCGAACGGGAAGCGCACGTATTGGACCGCGGTCGTGCGATCGGTGCGATCCCCGCGCCGTTCTCCGAGGGCGGGCAAGCGCCGGCCGTCGACCTTCAGGTAAAAGCACTGTTCGACGCCGGCCAGGGCCGTGAGCATGCGCTCGCGCTCTCCCGCGTCCACGTACTCGAGGAAGATGCTGGCAGAGAGCTCCGCCTCGGAGGGAGTCAGGACGTTGTAGGTGGAAAGCTCGTGCGAGATTGCGCTCTCTTGCGTGATGCGCTCCGTGCGCAACATCTCTTGAACCTGAAACAGGACGGTGTCGTGGTTCTCGAACAGAACGGTCATGTTGGGACCGAGCGCGACGCGCCGGTTTCGTTTGAGCTCGATGATCCGGCGCCTGAAATGCTCCCGTACCTGTTCGTAGGCATCCAAGCCCAAGAGCTCCTGGCGATCGACGGCCTTCAATCGAACCTCCGTTGCGCGCGGTCTTGCGTTGCTGCCTGCATTGCGACGGCGCCGCCATGCATTCGACGCGAGCGCGCGCCGAGCCCGGACGGCCAGCCTCGTCTACGTCAAGCCGTACGCCTCTGCAACCGCCTCGATCGGATGAAATACGCTCACCCCGTTTTCCTTCTGGATGCGCAAGGCGGCGAGGCTGCAATCGCTGACCACCTGCGCGTCTTTTCGGTCATGCGCGCCGAGCTCCTGCTCCACGGCTCGCGTGAGCTTGCTCGCGTACCGCGCGCCCTCCTCGTAGTAGGCGGCCTTCATGCCCCAGGTTCCGTCGACCGCCGAACAGCGCTCGACCACGCGAACTTCCGTGTCGGGAAGGCCACCGAGCAAGCGCGCGCCGGGGTAGGCGATCTTCTGGGCGCGAAGGTGACAAGCCGCGTGGTAGACGACCTTGCCGAGGCCGCGTTCGAAGTCCTGGTTCAGCCGCCCCTTCTGGCGCAGTCGCTCCAAGAACTCCATCAGATCGCGGGTGGCTCCGGCGACGCGCTCCGCGTCGCGCCCCGGAACGTACAGGGGCCACTCTTTTTTCATCGTGTAGCCGCACGTCGGGCCGGGCACGACGATCTCGAGTCCGTCGGAAAGCGCCGGGGCGAGCGCGGCGACGTTTGCCACCATCTTTTGCTTGGCCGCTTCGACGTCACCGCCGTCCAGGTTCGGCATGCCGCAGCAGCGAAGCCCCTCGGGCACAAGAACCTCGTAACCGTTCTTCTCGAGCACCAGCGTCGCGGCCCGCGCGACGTTCGGAAAGTTGTAGGTGCCGTAGCAGGTCGGGAAAAGCACCACGGCTCCCGCGCTCCCTGCTTCTCGTGCGGGGCGGTGCCGAGCAAACCAGCGATGGAACGGAACCGCGGCGAGCGGCGGCAGCGGAAACTCCGAACTGATACCGGTCGCCGTTTCCATCACCTTGCGCAAGAGTCGGTTCTTTTTTACGAGGTTCGCGATTGGAGCGCCGAGCCCGCCGCCGGCGGCGCCGATGAGCTCCGGCTCGCCGAGGACGCGATCGACCAGGGAAACACCGCGACGTCGGGCGCGCACGGCCTTCTCACGCGCCATCAGACGCGGAAAGTCGAGCAACTCGCGCGCACCCTCGTCCCTCGTGTAGGGGCACTTGATGTAGCAGAGCTTGCACTGCCAACAGTGGTCGCTCACGGCCTCTACGACCGCCGCACCCAGGGTTTCGGCCCCTTCGGCGCGATCGGCGTCGACCTCGCGATCGATGGCATCGAAGAGGAGCGGAAAAGCGCCACAATAGGTGACGCACATCCTGCATTCGTGGCAGATTTGGAAGGTTCGATAGACCTCGCCTTCGAGGTCACGCTCGTCCCAATACCTGGCGGCACTGGGGTCCCACGCAGGCGGCACGACCGGTGCGCGCGGCGGCAGCTTCGGCATGAACGACGCTCGAGATTGCCGATCGTGCCGCCGCAGCGCTTCATGCGCGCACGGCGGCAAAACAACGACAGCTCGGAAGGGCTACCCGAGCTCCTTGGCCGCCTTGGCGAAGCGCCCCGCGTGGGACTTTTCGGCTTTGGCCAGTGTCTCGAACCACTCGGCGATCTCGTCGAACCCCTCTTCGCGAGCCGTCTTCGACATACCGGGGTACATGGTTTCGTATTCGTAGGTCTCGCCGGCGACCGCACTCTGCAGGTTCTTCTGAGTGTCCCCGATCGCCTTACCAGTAGCCGGATCACCTACCTGCTTCAGGAAATCAAGGTGACCGTGAGCGTGCCCGGTTTCGCCGTCGGCGGTGTCCTTGAACAGGCCGGCAACCTCCGGATACCCCTCTATATCCGCCACCTTGGCGAAATACAGGTACCGTCGGTTGGCCTGCGACTCCCCAGCGAATGCTTCCTTGAGATTGGTGTGGGTCTTGGTTCCTTCGAGCTTGGGCATAGGCGCTCCTCCTTGGCGAATTCGATACGGCGGCAGAACACTAGAACGTGCCGGCGACGAGTCAAGCCCGTCAGCGTTGCATCGAAGCAATAGCATGGCCAAGGCAAGAACGAGCTACCGGCCCCCCAGGTTTGCACGTAACGTCGGGGCGCGTCGACTCCTCAGGGGTGGCATGGCCCCAATCCACCCGGACGTCACTCCCGGGCGGCCGCCAAAAGGGCGATCAACCCCTTGGCGTTGATGACGGCGTAGTCGCGGACGCAGTTGTTGAACACGACGTGCACGCTTCTCGCCTCGTCGGCCAAGCGCCGGACGGACGGCAACCAGGCGGCGAGCTCCTCGGGGGCGTAGAGATAGTTGAAGCGCTCGAGGACGGTCGCGCCCCGACGCTCCCAACCCTCGCGGTTCTGGCCGTGCATTCGAATCACGGCAAGCTCCGGGTTCGTGACGCGCGCGACCGGCGGGACGCCCCGGGCGGCGCCGTGGGGTTCGTCGACGCAGACGTAGGAAAACCGGTTTCGAGCCAACAGGTCGAAGACGCGTTCCGAGCGCTCGCCGGCGAGCCAGCTCGAGTTGCGGAACTCGACGCTGAGCGGCAAATCTTCGAAGCGCTCCCGCAGCGCCTCGAGTGAGCGCGCGTTGCCCCGCGTCGCGCCGAACCAGGGTGGAAACTGGCAGAGCACGGTTCGAAGCCGGCCGGACTCGCGCAGCGGCTGCAGTGACTCGACGAAACGGCGCTCGAGCGCCGAGACGAGCTCGAGCGGGGCACGGTCGCGATAGACCCGGGCGCCGAGGCTCGCGTACTCGGCCTTCAGCTCCCTGGGCAGCTTGGTGATGTCGATCGGGTGGCCCGTCAGAGCGGCGTGTGCCTTGACGTCGAAGCAGAAATCCGCGGGCGTCACCGTCACCCAACGCCCGACGGTTTCCCGAGCGAGCAGCGTATAGTACGTCGCGTCGACCTCCACGAGGCCGAACTGGGTCGCGTAGTACGCCAGCCTGCCGGCAGGGTCTCGAGCCCGCCGCGGATAGAACTCGGTCTTCAGCAATGTAGGGTCGGTCCACCCCGCGGTTCCGGCAAGGACGCGGCCGAAGCGCGCCGGTTCCGGAGCACCGGCGGCGAGTGCCAGCGCGGCGTCGCGGACGGCGCTCGGCGGTTCGGGCAGCGCGATGGAGCGTCCGGTCTTTCGCTCGCGAGTCACGGTCGCGCCGCCGAGCGGAGCGCGCGCTCGATCTCCTCCACCGAAATCACGCCTTGCGTGCGGTACCGCGGTCTTCCCTCGCGATCGAGAACGACCAGGGCGGGCACGCCTCGCACCCTGCCGAAAGGGCCGGACCCCGCGAGCGTCGCGGGGTCCGCCAGCGACACGGGATAGGTGAGCGACAGCGAGCTCTTGAAAGCATCCACGAGGACGGCGTTGCGAGGCGGTTCGAGCGCGACGGCTCCTACGTTCACGCGTGGCCGATGCGAACGGGTGACGTCGCTCAACCGCCGCGCCATGAGCTGCGAGGGTAGGTCGAAGGTGGTGATGAACAGAACCGCGGTCACTCGGCCACGC
>DASWGX010000032.1:0-4014 GCA_036393455.1 Polyangiaceae bacterium | reverse complement strand
GCTGGCGGCGCGAAGTGGAACGGCCGAGAGCTCGAGATCGACTGGGCGCCGGGCGGAGGCACGGTCGATCTCGTCGTCGTGACCCTTTCGAGCGGAGCCGGCCTCAAGAACTGGACCATCGCGGCCGCGAACGGCAAAAAGTCGATTCGCGTGCCGGACCTCGGCGCCCTCGATCCCGAGCTCGCGCTCGTGCGTGGGCCTCTCGACGTCTTCGTATCCGCCGCGCACATCCGCGACTTCGTCTACGGCACTCTGCGCTACCGCCAGCTGTCTCCGCGCGGCTGGGACGCCTATGCCACCGACGCCTACGCCAGCAGCTACTGAGCCCCGCTCGCTCCGCGCTCGTTTTCCTCGCATCCTGGTTGCGGCGAGCGTCTCCGGCGCGAGCCTGTCCGGCTGCGACTTCGATCGCACCGATCGTTGGCTGGCGGAGCCGCTCGGCGCCACGTGCGAAGTCGGCTCCCGGCGCTGCAACGGAAACACGCTCGAGAGCTGCGAAACCGGACCGGCCGGGCCGGGCTTCATCGCGAGCGATGACTGCGCCGAAGACGGCCTGGTGTGCGTCCCCGCGCTGCTCACCTGCAAGACGTGCCAGCCCAACCAATCGGTGTGCGACGGACAGACGGTATTGCGCTGCGACGAAGACGGCGAGCAGCAAACCGAGGAAGCAACGTGCGAGACCGATGCCGGGCGAGCCTGCCGCGGCGGCACCTGCACCGACCTGTGTCGGGCCGCCACCCAGCGCCGCAGCAACGTCGGCTGCGAGTACTGGGCCGTCGACCTCGACAACGCCCGCATCGACGACGGGCTCAACGCCGCGGCCCAGCAATTTGCGGTAGTGGTTTCGAACGCGCAGCCCGACGTCCCGGCCTTGGTTCGCATCGATCGCGACGACGGCCAGCCGGGCGAGCCGAACGAACCCCTCAAGCTGGCGGAAGCCAATCTGCCTCCGCTCAGCCTCCAGGTCTTCAAGCTCGGTCCGCGCGAAGTCGACGGCTCGCCGCCCGGGCAGTTCGACGCGGGCACTCACACCGCGCTGTCGCGCGCGGCGTATCGCGTCACGAGCAGCGTCCCGGTCGTGGCTTATCAGTTCAATCCGCTCGAAAACGTCAACGTCTTTTCGAACGACGCGTCCCTCCTCAAGCCGGTCGAAGCGCTCCGCGACGCACCCGGAACGATGCTCGACGCTTACGTCGCGGTCGGCTGGCCGCAGACCATCGCGAGCACCGATGACCCGAATACGAACTTCGACCCCAACAGCGCCCAACAGCTACGCGCCTTTCTTACGCTCGTCGGAACCCGATCGAACACGCGCGTCCGCGTGACGACGCGGGCGCCCGTGGTCGCGGGCGCCCCGATCGAGGAGACGCCCGCCGGCGGGGCAATCGAGGCCGTGCTGGAACCGTTCGACGTGCTGAACCTCGAGACCGGCGACTTCGGCGCTGATTTCACCGGCAGCATCATCAGCGCGAATCAACCGCTCGTCGTGTTCACCGGAAGCGAGGCGAGCGACGCGCCGTTCTTCCGTACGCTGAGCGAGCGACGCTGCTGTGCCGATCACCTGGAGGAACAGCTCGATCCAATCCGGACCGCGGGACGCGTGTTCGTAGCCACGGTCTCGCCCAACCGAACGGCGGCGCTGCGTCAGGCCGGCGCGACCGTGGGCGAAATCCCTCAAGTCGAATACTTCCGGGTGATCGCGGTGACGGAGGCCGGCGCGCGGTTGCGCACCACACTACCCGGCAGGGCGGCGGGGATCACACTGCCGGGGCGCGGAGACTTCGTGCAGATCGAGAGCACCGAAGATTTCGTGATAGCGAGCGACGCGCCGATCGTGCTTTCCAGCGTTTCACCGAGCCAGGCCGACGCCGGCGTTCCGCCCGACCTGCCCGGCGGAGACCCGAGCTTGCTCATCGTACCGCCCGTCGAGCAGTATCGATCCTCCTACGTCTTCTTGACGCCGGACAAGTACGACTTCGACTTTATCCGCGTCATTGCGCCGCCCGCTACGCGTATTTTGCTCGACGGCGAGCCCATCGAAGGCATCGACACTTGCCGGCGCACGCCCGCGCTCGACGCGAGCTCGGCTCGAGAGCTCGGCGTCGCCGAGTTCTCCGTCTACCGTTGCCAGCTCGGTTTTCCCAGCATCGATCCGCTCGGCGAGCCGCCGGACAACGTGCGACCGGGCCGGCAGAACGACGGTGTGCACACGCTGGAAGCCGAAAGACCGGTCGGTGTGCTCGTCGACGGCTTCGATTCGTTCGTCAGCTACGCCTACGCGGCGGGCACCGAGCTCGCGCAGATAGTGAGCCCAGAGTGACCAAAGCTCCTGACCTGCCCGTCATGCGGCGGCAACACCCGCGGCCTCGGCCGTGATCCGCGGGCAGTCTTCTCGATGAGCCGGGGCGGTGGAACTAACGGCGCACGCCGCCCGCGGCGCGCGCCGCCTTTGGGGCCGGGTCGAACAGCGGCCAGGGCTTGAGCAGCGGCACCGGCGAGCCCGGCCCGCTCTGGATGAGCGCGCGCTCGCACTCGGCGACCGTCAGGCGGCGCGGGCCGAATATGGTGGGATCTGCGGCGTCGGCGTCCATGAGCAGCACGGATTGGTCGACGCCGTAGTCGTCGGGATGGCCCGGCATATCGAGCAGAATGTGTCCGAGCTCGTGCGCGAGCGCGTAGGAGCGAGCCCCGGCCAGGACCCCGGCGCGGTCCAGGATCACGGAGTTTTCTACGCTCGCGCCGTCGCCGAAAATGAACGACTCGCCGATGCGTCCGCTCTGCGCGAAGCTCGGCACTATGAACACCTCGATCGTCGCCGGATCGCCGTCGTCGTAGGCGCGAAGCAGCGAGCGCTCCTCGAGCGTGCCGGCCATGGCGTCGAAGTCGTCGAAATGAGTGAGGCCGTCGCTCAACTGCACTTCACCGAGACACACGCGCAGCGTCGGATCGGTCGAAAGCGGGTGCGCGCCATCGGTGTCGATCCGGGAAAAGCCGGCCACGCCGCGCACCATCACGTCGACGGTGCGCCGAGCACCGGGCACGATGCGCGGGTTGAGGTGCGCGCTGGCGTTCATGCCTTGCGCTTCGAGCCACTCGGTGACACGCGTGGCGACCGCAACGGGCGACTCGCCGGGCGCGAGCATGAAGCGCCCCGGGCGCGAGCCGACACGAAACCTGAGCTCGCCTCCGCTCGCCGGCAACCCGAGGTCGCAGCCGATCGCGAGCAGTTGGGAGGGCGGCGGATCCACCACTCGTACGAACACGTCCGAGCCGTAGCCGAAGTGAATGCCGCATTGACCCCAGAGGTTGCTCGCGACGCGCAGCTCGGCGCGAGCCATCTCGAGCGCGCTCTCTTCGTCGCCGCCGATCGGTACCGCGCCGGACGGAGCGATGCGTACGACGTGGAGACGAACCTTGCCGCGAAAGCGCCCGATCGGTCCGAGCCGAGTAGACCGCGGACCTCCGATGCGAAGCGAAGCCGCCTCGACGCCGTCCACGACCAGGGCGATGCGTCCGCCTACCTCCGCCAGCAGTGAGTGCTCGAGGGCTTCCGGATGACGTCGATCGATCGGATCGGCGGTGGCGCGGATGGGCGGGCTTTTGCGACAGGCAAACGAGTCCGGCGTGCCTTCGGGGCAGGGCAGCGGAGATAGCGGAGCTTCGACGGCGCGGTCGAGCGGCGTGCCGTCGGGGCGGGTGGACTCGAGTGTAGCCTGCATCGGCAAGCTGCCCGCCGGCCCGAGCACGAGCCAGCTCGCGGCATCGTCGTCGTGCGGCGATCCGCGGGAGCGAAGTCCGAACGGAAGTACACGACTTAGCGAAGCATGCGATCGGGCGAGATCGATCACCGTGCCGTCCTCGGCGAGCGCTCGAGCCTCGACGACGGTGACTTCGACGCGCGCCCGCTCGAACTCCAGCGTGGCGCGTCCCGCGCGCAGGCCTTGAACGCCGACGCGACCCAGACCGCGCCGGCCCAACACCTGGTCGGGCGAGCGTGGTCGATCCCGAACCACC
>DASWGX010000031.1:0-4916 GCA_036393455.1 Polyangiaceae bacterium | reverse complement strand
GCACTTTCACACTCGAGCCGCGCAGAGAACGGCACGGCCCCTGCGCCGGCCGCGTACGGAGTCGTGCAAAGCGCCGCGGCGGCGACCGGGCCGAGCACCCCAATACGCAGGCGAGCGCTGGCGGCAAGGCGGCTCATACGGCGCTCGGCGGCGCGTAATAGTCGACCAGACGAATTGGTTCCGGCATCAGCGCAGCGTGGACCCGCTGGCGAAACCCGTGCGGATCGCCGCCGATCTGGAAGGCCGTGGGCGGCTCGACTTCGATATCGATCGACTCGACTAAGTAGTCGAACAAAAGGCGTGGGTTTTCGTATTCGCCGCGCCAAATCCTCGGGAAGTTTCGCACGAACGGCAGCGGCGTCAGTGCCGCGATGCGCAGATGCATCCGGTCGGGGCGCTCGTCGGCGTAGGGAAACACGCGAAAACCGAAACCGTAGTAGGGGATCGTCCCGACGGCGACCATCCGCGCCGGTCCTTCGAACAGCGTTTCTCCCGCCGAAATGGGGCGTCCAACCACCGACCCTCGCGGCCCGACCCGGTACGCCTCCCCGCCGGCGTTCGCGACGCGAAAGGTCGGCATCTTGCGCAGCAGGTACCCCGGCAAGGAACGCGACACCGCGGCCACCGCGTAGCTGACCGGGCCGGCGGCAAGTCGTTTGAGCGGACCGCGCGCCAGCCTTTGTTTGACCACGGCGTAGTCGTGCAGGACCTCCGCGTCCGCTCCGAGGCCGCAAAATGGGGCGACATAGCCCTCTACCTCGACCAGCCTGATCTCGCGGCTGCCCGCGTCTTCGAGCAACCGCGCAATATCCGCCGCCAGCCCGTCGCCGCGCGCCCCGCTCGCTCCGACGACCCACGCGAGCGCGTTCCCGGTTCCCAGGCGCAAGAGACCGAAGCGTGGCAGCGGACAGTGCCGCGCGCGCGCTTCATGAACGACTTCGGTAACGATCACGGTAAACGTGCCGTCGCCGCCACCGGTGAGCACGGTGTCGTAGCCGCGCGCCACGAGCACTCGGGCGATGTCGCGCGCGTCCTCGACGCGCCGTGAAACGAAGAGATCTCCGCCTTTGAGGATCTGATCCAGCGTGGCAATGACGTCGGCGGTGACGTTCTTCGCGTTGCCGTTGACGACCACGGCCACGCGAGGAAACACCGATGCTTTCGCAGAGCTCGGGGCTTCGCTCGTCATGCTCGGAGCGGCATCTACCACGCCCCTCTCGCTCCGATCTCGGTCCGAAGCTGACGCGCTGCCCTGGAGGCTGTAAATACCCCGACCGAGACCGTCATGCGCTTCATCGACGAATGCACGCTCACCGTTCGGGCCGGCCGCGGAGGAAACGGTTGTATCGCGTTTCGCCGCGAAAAATACGTGCCGTTCGGCGGCCCGGCCGGAGGGGACGGCGGGCGCGGCGGCGACGTCGTATTCGAGGGCGACGGCGGCAAGACGAGCCTGCTCGACCTCAGCCACCGGACGCACCTCGCGGCCGACGACGGAGCGCCGGGCCAAGGCAAGGACTGCTACGGACGCGGCGGGCAGGACATCACGGTTCGGGTCCCTCTCGGTACGCGCGTCTGGGATGTGTCGAACGACCAACTACTGTTCGAGATCACGGCGCCCGGTGAACGACATGTCGCCGCCCGTGGAGGGCGCGGCGGGCGCGGCAACAAGCACTTCGCCACGTCCGTCGATCGGGCGCCACGACGCGCCGAGCCGGGGGGCGGCGGCGAGGAGCGGCGGCTCCGGCTCGAGCTCTCGGTGATGGCCGACGTTGGCTTGCTAGGCTTTCCGAACGTCGGCAAGAGCACGCTGGTTCGCTCGGTGAGCCGCGCGCGACCCAAAGTCGCCGACTACCCGTTCACGACCTTGGTCCCGAGCCTCGGCGTCGTCGGCGTGAACCACGCGGATCCCGAAGGCCGCTCGAGCTTCGTCCTTGCCGACATTCCCGGCCTCATCCCGGGGGCCAGCGCTGGAGCCGGGCTCGGCGTACAGTTCTTGCGGCACCTCGAACGCACGCGCATTCTCCTGCACTTGGTGACGCTCGACGCCGCTCCCGAGCGCGAACCCCTGGAAGATTACCGCGTGATCCGGGAAGAACTAGGGCGCTACGACGAGCGGCTCGCCAGCCTGCCGGAGATCGTGGCGCTGAGCAAAGCGGACCTCACCGACGTCCGCGAGGGCTACACCGAGCTCCGCCGGCGCTTCGCCGAGCGGGGCATCGAGCTCCACCTCGTCAGCGCGGTTTCGCACCAGGGTCTCGAGCCGTTGATGCGGAAGCTTGTCACCGCGCTCGACGGCTGACGCCGCCCTGCTTCAGCCGGCCTCGAAATCGTCGAGCTCGCTGAACTCGTACTCGTCGCGGGCCAGGTTGTCGAAGCGCGTGTACTCCGCCGTGAACTTGGTCAAAAGCTTGCCGGTCGGGCCGTTGCGCTGCTTGGCGATGATCACTTCCGCCACGCCTTTGTCCGGCGAGTCCTGGAAGTAGTAGTCGTCACGATAGATGAACATGATGGTGTCGGCATCTTGTTCGATGGCGCCGCTTTCGCGTAGATCGCTGAGCTGCGGTCGTTTGTCCTTGGTGCCCCGAGTCTCCACCGAGCGGTTGAGCTGGCTCAGCGCGAGGACCGGGACTTCCATCTCCTTGGCGAGCGCCTTCAGGCCGCGTGACAGCTCGCTGATTTCTTGCTCACGGCTGTTCGCGTTGCGACGACCTTGCATCAGCTGCAGGTAGTCGATGACGACCAGCCCCAGCCGCTGAGCGGGCGTCGACGCGTCCCCGCGCTTCAACTCCGCTTGCAGGCGGCGTACCTTGGCGCGCAAATCGAGGAGGGTGAGCGAAGGCGTGTCGTCGAGCCAGATCGGAAGCCGGCCCAGCCGCGCCGCCGCTTCCGTCAGCTTGTTCCAGTCTTCGTTTCTGAACTGCCCGCTTCGGATCCGCGACACGTCGACGCGCCCTTCCG
Source organism: Polyangiaceae bacterium (assembly GCA_036393455.1). GTDB lineage: Bacteria > Myxococcota_A > Polyangia > Polyangiales > Polyangiaceae > DASWGX01. The sequence continues at coordinate 1,958 of DASWGX010000031.1, read as the reverse complement.
ACGCGAGGAGGCGCGCCGCCAGCTGCTCCCGCGGCATCTCGAGCGAGAAGAAGGCGACGCCATAGCCCGGCTCTTCGATGGGCGCGTCGGGCAAGGGACCGAGGTCATCCGCCGTGTCCACCTGGCGGGGCTTCGCTACGTTGACGGCCATGTTCAACACGAAGGCCGTCTTGCCCATGCCGGGACGACCGGCAACGATGTAGAGGTCGCCGTTGTGCAAGCCGGCGCACTTGCGATCGAGCTCCGTGAACCCGGTCTCGATACCCGTGATGCCTCCCCCGCGCCGCGCGGCCTCGCTCAGAATCTGGAACGCGCCGTGGATCGCCTCCTTGACCGGGACGATCGTCGTACCTTCCGCAATGCGCGCGATGTCGAACACGGCTTGCTCGGCGCGATCGATGAAGAACTGGACCTCGCCGCAGTCGCCGTAGCCCTCGGCGACGAAGCGCTGGCAGGTCATGATGAGCTGTCGCAGCCGCCACTTCTCGCGGATGACGCGCGCGTGATCCGCCACGTGGGCCACGGCCGGCGTCGCATCCGCAAGCTGCGCGATGTAGACGCTGCCGCCGGCCTGGTTGAGCCGGTTCTTGTCGCGAAGCCAACCCGCCACGGAAACCACGTCGACCGGCCGCCCGACGTTCTGGAGCTCGACGATGCACTCGTAGATGCGGCGGTTCGCATCGGAGTAGAAGTGCTGCGGCTCGAGAACGTCCTGGACCTCGTCGAAGGCGTCCGCGCTCAGGAGCACGGCGCTCAAGACCGCGGCTTCGGCGTCCAGGTCGTTCGGAGGTACGCGGCTGCCGGCGATCGAGGGGGGCGGCGCACCGCGAGCGACTACTGACTCGTTCACGAGCATGGCGAACCTTTCACACGAGCTTGAGCCGGGCCTCGCCCGAAGTCGCTCGTCGCTCGGACAAACAATGACCTGGGCCGCGTCCATCGTCGCGGTATCGCAGTGCTTTCTCGGCTTCCCCGAGTTGTTCCAAGACCTTCCACGGCTTGTCCCCAGGACGTCAAATGCACGACACCCCGGGCTCCGAGAGCTCCGGGGTGTGCGCGTCACTGATGCTCGAAAAGCGCGCGGCTGTCAACCGATAATATCCGAGCGGCCATTCCGCTCGACGCCCCGCGCCTCGAGCTTTGCGTTGCGTCAGCTCTTCTTGACAACCTCCACTTTCAGGGAAGCGGTGATGTCGGTCGAAAGCTTGAGCGCGACCTCCGTCACGCCGAGCGTGCGAATCGGTTCGGACAGCGAGAGCTTCTTGCGATCGAACGCGAGCCCGCGCGCGCCAAACGCCTCGGCGACGTCCTTGGCCGTGACCGAACCGTACATCTTACCTTCGTCGCCGACGGCGCGCTCGATGCGGACGCCCGATGCTTCGAGCTTCTGTTTCAATTCGAAGGCGGCCTTGGTGTCGCCGTCCGCACGTGCCTGCGCCGCGCGCCGAAGCTCGTCGATGCGAGCCAGGTTGCCCGCAGTAGCGAAAGTCGCAAGTCCGCGCGGAATCAGATAGTTCCTCGCGAAACCGGGTCGGACGCGGACGACGTCGCCCGTGTTTCCCAGCTGGTCGACGTTCTCGCAGAGCAGCACGCGAATCGGTGTAGCCATCGGTGCCTCCCTAGTCGTTGGCCGTGAAAGGCAAGAGGGCGATGCATCGCGCTCGCTTGATCGCCACGTTGAGCTCGCGCTGATGCTTCGCACAGTTTCCCGAGATGCGGCGCGGCACGACCTTCCCGCGATCGCTGACGAAGTACTTCAGACTCTGTGGGTCCTTGTAGTCGATGCCGGGCGCGTTCGAGCCGCAGAAAACGCAGCCTCGACGCCGCATTCCCTTGCGCATCGTCGAGTCCCGGTCCCGGTCCCGGTCGTTGCCTTGATAGTTCATCATTCTTCCTCTTCCTCTGCTCCGCCGGTGGCGCCGGAGTCACCGTCGTCCGAATCGTCGTCGCCGGAATCG
>DASWGX010000030.1:0-17642 GCA_036393455.1 Polyangiaceae bacterium | reverse complement strand
CCCGCGCGCGTTTGCCGAGACCAGTATCCGGAGCGAGCTCGGCCGCCTTTTGCAGCGACGCTATTGCGAGCTTCTTGTTGCCCGCTTCCTTGAGGTGCATCCCGAGGTAGTAGTGCGCGGGGGCGAAGCTCGCGTCAAGCTCGATCGCTTTTTCGTAGTCTGCCTTGGCGCCGGAGTCGTCCCCTGCCCCGTGCTTGCAGGCACCGCGCCGTACGTAGAGATCGGCCGTGGGCGCGTCGGCCAGCGCCGCATCGAGGACGCGCAAGCACCCCTTGAAGTCCCCGGCGCGACCGAACAGGTTCGCCACCGCGCCGCGGAGCTCCGCGACGTTCGCGAGTTTTTCGAGCTCGGCTTTGGCTCGCTCGGTCTTGTTCGCGCCAACGAGGAGCTCCGCGTAGGCGTAGCGCAACTCGTGATTCTCCGGAGCGGCCGCGACGGCCTTTTCGTAGGCGTCGAGCGCTGCTTCGCCGCGCCCCAGCGCTTCCAGACCGAGCGCGCGGTTCATCAAGAGCGCCGCGTTGTTCGGCGCCGCGCGCAGCCCCTGCTCGGCGACTTCGAGAGCCGCAGCGGCATCCTGCTTCTTCTCGAGCAGGAGCGCGCTCGCGTTGACGGCCGCCTCCACCAGGGACGCATCGGCCGCCAGCGCTTGTCGATACGCGTCGAGCGCGGCGTCGGTCTCTTCGAGCGCCTCGAGCGAGACGCCGAGGTAGAATGCCGCCTGCGGGTCCTTGGGGTCGGCCGCGTGCGCGGCGCTGAGCACTCGCCGCGCCTCTTCGAAGTCTTCTCTCTGGATCGCGTCGATGCCCTTTTGTACGTCGCTGCTCGACGCCGGCAGAACCTCGTCGGGCTCAGAGTTCGCGTCTCCGCCGCCGAGCGCCGGATCGGGCTCTTGGGGCGGCGGAGTGCCCGCCGAGCACGCGACGGCGGCTCCGAACGGAATCAGCCAAGCGAGCGTGGCACGACGGCCGAACCAGGAACCGTTCCTCAGCTTTGAAGTCATGACACAAGCCTTTCCGAGCTCGAAAGCGTCAACTCGCCGCGACTTCGAGCTGCGCGATTGCGGACATGATGCGCTCCTTCAGTTCCTCGATGCGCTCGGGCGAAGACAGCTTGGCGCCGTTGGCGTCTTTCACGTAGAACACGTCCGCGACCTGATTGCCTTCGGTGTTGATCTTGGCGAGCGATATCGAAAGATCGAGCGCTTGAATCGCATGGGAGAGCCAGAACAAGAGGCCTATCTGGTCGCGGGTGATCACTTCCAGCACCGTGTCGTCCGTGGCGGCGCGGTTGTCGAGGCTCACCTGCGTCGGCACCTTCGGCGCCGGGCGATTGGACCAACTCGACGGCCGTCCGCCTCCGAGCACCAGATCGGGCGCGCTGATTTCCCCCGAGAGCAGGCGGGCAAAGTCGCGCTCGATGCGCGGTAGAGCCGCCTTCAAGGTTTCCGCCCGCGCGCCGAGCCTCACCCAAAATAGGTCGAGGGCGCGCAGCCGTCCCTGCGGATCTTTCCACGAGTAGATTTGCGCGCCCACCACCTTGACGCGTGAAACCGCCAGCGATGCCGTGATCTGCGCCAAGAGCCCCGGCCGATCGTCGGCAACGAAAGCGAGCTCGACGTAAGGCTCGTCCACACCGATCACCTCCACGCGAAACGCGACGCCGAGCGCCGCGTACGCCGTGTGACAGTGCGCGACGATTTCCGTCGGTTCGTTCGCGTAGAGGTAGCGTTCCGGCACGGCGCGCAGGAAATGATCCACGAACTGTGCCGGGAGCGTCTTTCCCACCTCGACGCGAACCGCGGCGCGGATGCCCTCGGCGCGGGTTTCGCTCGGGCCGAACTCGCCCGTGCCGAGGGCGCGGTTCGCGGATACGTACAGATCTTCCAGCATCCGCGCCTTCCAGTTCGTCAGCGCGTTCGGGCTCGTCGTCGAAACGTCGACGATGGTCAGCAGGTAGAGCTCGCGCAAGCCTTCACGGCCTTGCACCTCGCGGCAGAAGCTTTTCAGTGTCGTGGGGTCGTCGATGTCGCGGCGTGTCGCGACGTGGTACATGCGCAAGTGCTTGAGCACCAGGTGCTGCACTTCGACGATGTCGGACTCCGCCAAGCCGAGCCGCTTCAGAATCTGCTCGGCCATTTCCGCGCCGCGGCGTGAATGATCCCGCCCCCCTATGTCCTTTCCGATGTCGTGCAGCAGCGTGGCCAGAAAAATGACGTTGGGCCGCGCGATCTCCGCGGCGAGCCGCGAAGCGAGCGGGTGCCCCACGGCGAGCTCGCCGCGGCAGAGCTCGCGCAACCGATCGACGGCGGCGACCGAGTGCACGTCCACCGTGTACACGTGGTAGAGATCGTGGTGCACGCGCCCGACGACGGGGGCAAACTCCGGGATCATCGCGACCAAAAGGCCCACTTCGTGAAGCTGCTTGAGCGGCGAGCCTTCGCGCAGCTTGGTCCGCTGAACCACCTTCGCGAGCCGCGTGAAAAGCTTCGCCGCTTCGGGCTCCTTGCGCAGCCGCTCGCACCAGCTCGGCGAATTCGCCGCGCGGGCCACCGCATCCCGAGCAAAGGGATAGACGGGCAAGTCGCGCCGGACCGCTTCGTCGAACAGCCTGAGCGCCAGCGCGGGCTCCTGTTCGAGCAGGGCCGGGTCCGACAGCGACACCTGTTCGTTGGTCAGCTTGAGCCCGTCGCCGATCAGGCGTTCGCGCGGCCGGCGCTTGGGCGGCGGAGCCGCGCGAGCCAACAGCATCTCGCGCGCCTGCGACAGCTGACGCGCCTGGCGGTAGTATTCGCTCATGAAGTGCTCGACTCCGGCGCCGCCCGTGCCGTAGCCGAGATCGCGTGCAAGCGCCTCCTGCCGATCGAAGCTCAGCCGGTCGGCACGGCGACCCGAGTACAAGTGCAAGAGATTGCGCACGCGCCAGAGCAGGGCCGCCGCCGCCTCGATTTGCTGATACTCCCGCGGAACCAGCACACCGACCTGCACTAGCTCTCGCAGATCTTTCACGCGCCAGCGCGCTCGCGCGGCCCAATGCGCCACGTCGAGATCGCGCAGGCCGCCCAGACCGTTCTTCACGTCGGGTTCGAGCAAGTACACGGAGTCGCCGAAACGATCGTGCCGATCGATCGACTGCCTGCCGAGCTCTTCGAGGAAGCGCCCGATGGTGGCGGCACCGAAGACTCCCTCGAAGGCGCGGCCGAGCAGCTTGTCGCTCGAGGACTCGTCCCCGGCGATCAAGCGCCAGTCGAGCAAGGTCGTGGCGGTGGCGAGATCGCGGCGCGCCAAGTCGACCATGTCACCGATGCCGACGACTTGGTGTCCGATGCTGAGCCCGATGTCCCACAGCGGGTAAAGGAGCGCCTCGGCTATGGGCGCGGCCTTGGCCGGCTTATTGGGACAGAGCAAGCGCACGTCGAGGTCGCTCCTCAACGCGACGACACCGCGCCCGTAGCTTCCGACGGCCGCCAGCGATACCGGCACCCAGCCGCGCTTGCCGCGAAAGGTCGCGTACACGGCATGAAACAACGCCGAGAGCAGCCCGTCGAAGTTCTTGGCAGCGCGACGGCCGGCAGGTAGGCCGGCCTCCGCGCTCCCGGTGCGAACCATGGCCTCGACCTCCACCCGGTGCTGTTCGAGATACCGGCGCAGCTCCGTCGCCAGGTTGGGCGACGTCTGCTGCAGTAGCGGGACCGACGGGGCGGACGACATCGTGACAACGGCGCCTTTGGAACGCCGGATAGAACCAAGGGCCTGTTATAGCCGATGCCGCCGAGACACAACGGCGCCGGCTCCTAAAAGGCACCGAGCCACGCCGTGCCGAGCGCCTTCTTGAGCGCGTTGGGCCGAGCGGCGGCCGGAGCCGGAACAGCCTACCCCCCCGGGGCACTCCACGAACGGCGGGGCCGGCGCACTCCCTTCACCGGGCCGCTCCCGGGCCGCCTGTACCGGGTCCCAAAGCGGTGCAAGGCGCATGCCGTGGCTGTGCTAGAGTGCGCTCGCATGCTCGGGCGGCGCCGTTTCTTGGTCGGTCTCGGAGGCGTCGGGTTGTTCCTTGGGGTTCCAGCTCGTGGGCACGCGACGACGGTGCGCCCCGTATCGCTCGCGGAGCTCGTCCAGGCGAGCCGCCACGTCTTGGTCGGCGTCCCGGTGGAGTCGTACAGTCAGTGGGAGAAGCTCGCGGACGCGCGACGCATCGTCACCTATTCGCGGATCGTCACGCGTGACGAGCTCGACGGCAGCAAGCCCGAGAGCGAGCTCTTGGTACGCACGCTCGGCGGGCGCGTCGGGGACGTGGCGCAGCTCGTCCACGGCGAAGCCCGCCTCAGGCAGGGCGAGCCGCACGCGCTCTTCCTCTACAAGAACCGGGACGGCGCGCTCACCGTGACGGCGATGGCTCAGGGCGAGTTCCCGGTCGTCCGGGACGAGCGGGGCGTCGAAAGGCTCGAGCGGAGCCGCGCGCTTGGCCACATGAAAGTCGTCGCGCGTTCGGCGGTCCTCGCACTCGACGGACGCGATCTCGCGACCGCAAGAAACCTGATCCGCGAGGCGACGCAGAAGTGAGCTCGAAGCTGCTGGCGGCCGCGTGCGCCGCGATCGTCTGCCTCGCCGGGGCACGAGCGACGGCATTCTGTCGCACCACCACCTGCGACCCCAATGTCGATTGCGAGTACGACTCGGCCGGCTGCACCGTGAACGGCGAAGCGCTCTTCTGGGGGTCGACGTGTGTTTCGTTCGGCGTCCAAGCAGCCGGGTCGGCGAAGCGCGGCATCAGGTTCGACACCGCGCACGACCTCATCGCCGGCGCCTTCGAGAAGTGGGCCGGCGTCGACTGCGCCAGCGGCGGCCCTGAGATCGAGATCGCCGATCTGGGCGACCTCGAATGTCGAACGGCGGAATACAACCAGGCCTTCGGCAACGCGAACATCTGGATGTTCCGCGATCGCGACTGGCCCTACGAGGGGCCCAACGCCACGCTCGCCCTCACCATCATCACGTACAACCCGGACACCGGGGAGATCTACGACGCCGACATCGAGGTCAACTCCTGGGGTCAGGACGTGACCGTGGGCGACACCGACGTCGAAGCGGATCTCGAGTCGATCGTGACCCACGAAAGCGGCCATTTTCTCGGCCTTTCGCACAGTCGCGCGCTTGGCTCGACCATGATCGCCGGCTATACCACCGGCACCACCGATCTCCGTACCCTCGGCGACGACGACGTCGCTGGCATGTGCAGGATCTACGATCCGGACGACGCGCCGAGCTCCTCGAGCTGCGTGCCGCGCCACGGCTTTTCGGCCCAATGCGCCGACGCGCAGGAAAGCGGCGGTTGTCGTCTCGGTCGCGGGCACTCACCGAAGTCGGCCTGGGGCGCGCTGTTTGCGCTCGGAGCGCTGGCGCTGCGGTGCCGGCGGAGGCGGCTCTAGCCGACCGCGCTTGCCGGTGGAGCCGCGCGCAGGCCCGCCGCTTCGATCAGCTCTTCGTCGTCGTTCTCCGCCGGGTTCGGCGTCGTGAGCAGACGCTCGCCGTAAAAGATGCTGTTCGCCCCCGCGTACAGGCACAGGAGCTGAGCCTCGCGCCCGAGCTCCGAGCGGCCCGCGCTCAGGCGAACCTTGGCGCGCGGCATCATGACGCGCGCCGTCGCGATCATCCGCACGAGCTCGAGCGGCTCGATGGGCGGAAGCTCGGCAAGCGGCGTCCCCGCGACGCGCACCAGCGCGTTGACCGGCACGCTCTCCGGATGTGGATCGAGCGTCGCGAGCTCCACCAACATCCCGCAACGGTCGTCGATGCTCTCCCCCATTCCGATGATGCCGCCGGAGCAAACCGTGATTCCGGCGCTCCGAACGTTCTGCAGCGTTTGCAGCCGATCTTCGAAGCTTCGCGTCGTGATGATCGAGCGGTAGTACTTTCGCGACGTGTCGAGGTTGTGGTTGTACGCGTCGAGCCCCGCCTGCTTCAGGCGGCGCGCCTGTTCCTCCGTGAGCATTCCGAGCGTGACGCATGCCTCGAGGCCGAGCCCCTTGACCCCCCGCACCATCTCGAGCACGCGGTCGAACGCCGGTCCGTCCTTGACCTGCCGCCATGCCGCCCCCATGCAAAACCGGGTCGACCCCGCCTGCTTCGCCCGCCGCGCCGCCGCGATCACGTCGTCGACCTTGAGCATGGCTTCGCCGGCGACCGGCGTCGAATAGTGCGACGATTGCGGACAATAGGCGCAATCCTCGGGACAGCCGCCCGTCTTGACGCTGAGCAACGTGCAGAGCTGCACCTCGGCTTCGGGGTGCTCGTCGAGGTGAACCCTGCGCGCCGTATCGATCAACTGGAAGAGGGGCCGATCGTGGAGCGCTCGCGCCTCGGCGAGCGTCCAGTCGTGTCGAACCGCGTGCTGCATGTCGACGGCCGTTCTACCGAGCGCCGGCCGACACGTCCAGCCCGAGCCAAAAGCCGCGGCCCTGCCGGCCCTCGCGTCCGGCGCCGACCGTGGACGGCGCTACCGTGGACGGCGCTAGTGGCGACGCTAGTGGCCGAGTGCGACGCGGCCGACTTCTCGCTCCACGACGCCGTCGCGTACGAGCTGCTTGACGTGCATCTCGAACGTCTGCATCCCGTACATTTCCGCGCCCTGCTCCATCAACTCCTTGAGCGGCGGGTTACCCGCCGGGCGCTTGATGGACTCCCGCACCGAGCCCGTGCTCACGAGCACTTCCGCCGCCAGCGCCATCCCCTGTCCGTCGGCGCGCGGCAGCAAGCGCTGTGCGATGACTCCGCGGAGCGCGTCCCCGAGCCGGTCACGCAGATCGTCGGCTGGCCCCGGGCTCAAGGCGATGATGCGGTTCATCGTGCGCGCCACGTCCGGCGTGTGCAGGGTGGACAGCACCAGGTGACCCGTTTCCGCGGCCTTCAGCGCGATCTCCATCGTCTCGGCGTCGCGGATCTCCCCGACTTGAATCACGTCCGGGTCTTGCCTCAGCGCCGCCCTGAGCGCGCTCGCGAAGCTGCCCGTGTCGTACCCGATTTCGCGCTGGCTGATCGAGGAACGATCGTCCTCGTGCATGAACTCGATCGGATCCTCGATCGTCACGATGTGCCGCGGCAGCGTGCGGTTCATGTGGCTGATCATCGCCGCGAGCGTACTGCTCTTGCCGTTGCCGGCGGCACCCACGCAAAGGACGAGCCCGCGATCGTGCTCCGCCAGCGAACGGCACACCATGGGCGCACCGAGCTCCTCCAGCGTCGGCACCGCGTGAGGAATCGCCCGCATCACGACGGCAAGCGAGCCCCGCTGCCGGTACACGTTGACGCGGAACCTACCCACGTGAGGAACCGCGTAGGAAGTATCGTACTCGTGCAGAGAATCGAGCCCGCGCAACACCTCGGCGTCGCGGATCACGTGGCGCGCGACCGCCTCGGTGTCCGTCGGTCGAATCCGGTCCAAGCGAAAGAAGACCAAAGAGTCCCGCACGCGCGCTCCGGGCGGCTGCCCCACCTTGAGGTGCACGTCCCGCGCTCCCGCGGCGACTGCCTTCTGCAGCAGCTGATGCAGGTACCCTTCCGAAGCATAGGGGTTCGAAGGGAGACCACCCGAACTGAGGCTCGCCACGGCCCGACGAGCCTACTCCAGCCTTCCGGGCGGTTGCCACATCCGCCTGCCCTGCGCTAGAAGGCTCCCGCCCGCGGCGCCCATGGCCGCGGCGGGCGGCGTCGGTTAGTTTAGGTCCAGGTAGCTCAGTCGGTAGAGCAGAGGATTGAAAATCCTCGTGTCGGCGGTTCAATTCCGTCCCTGGACACAGCGTCGAGACGGCAAGTCTCGTTGCTCGAAAAAACGCAGCGGCTCGCCGCTGCCCAGGGGTCGAACCTCGCGGGAAGGGCCGGAGCGTTCTTGCCTACCTCACCCACGGTACCGGCGCGCACGGCAACGCCTCCGCGCCGTCGCCCCGGAATTCATATTTGCCAGCCTTGACCACGATCTCGGTCGCGACAAGGCGTGCCGCCGCGCCATCGAGACGGCCCTCGACGCTCACCTCGCGGTCGCGACCGGGCACCTCGCAGAATGTCTCCGGAGCGGGACAGCCGGAATCTTCGACGGCTCTCGGCCGGTAGCGCACGAACAGCGAGGCCGCGGCGTCGTGCACGGACCTGAGTCGAAATTGATACTCGCACCGGGAGCGGCTCTTGCCGAGTGAGCCCGGAACGAGCAACCCTCGGACGCGAATCAAGTCGTACTCTTCCAGCTCCGCGCGCCGCTCGACGAGCTCACGCACGTCCACGGCGTAGAGCAAGGTAGGACCAGAGGAGAATATCCAGACCAGAAATGCGACGTCGAATGCGAGCAGAGAAAGCAACAAGCCTGCGCTACGGCGCGGCGCGCGTGCGCGGCGCGTGCCGAATCGCCACGCGGCACGCGCGCGCAGGCTCATTGCCGCATCAGATGGCTTCGAAACGCCTCCGCGTACTCGCTGTTCGGCGCACCCGCCCAGTCTCCGATCAATCCCCACGGGTTGCCGTCGGAGCCCATCACCGCCGGTTCGCACGGGCCGTATACGTTCCAGGTCCAGGCGAGGTACCCGGACGCGTCGTGATCATCCAACCAGCCGAGCAGCGAATTGACGAAGCCGGAAGCGCAGTCGCGCTGGCCGAATTCGGTCACGACGATGGGCACCTGTTCCAGCACGCTCGCGGGAATGTCGTCCCAGCAGAGGGTGTCGCGGCACGGGTTGTTGTCGTAGACGTGCCAGGCGACGGCCAGGTTTTCCTCGGGGTCCTCCGGCGCGTAGTCGAGCCACCGGGAGAGTCCGTTCGAGAACTGCACGCCGCCGAGCAGCAGCAGGTGCGTCGAGCCGGTGTCTCGAATCGCGTCCACGATGGCTTGCATGCCGGCGGCTTCGTACGTCGCGGGGTCCGAGAAAGAGACGGCCGTCGGGCAGCCGTCGCGCCAGCATCGCCATGCTTCGTCCGTATCACGATTGCGATCGGGGAACGGCTCGTTGAAGGGCTCGAAGATGACGCCGTGATCGTCGAGGAACGTCTGCGCGACGTCGCTCCAAAACTCGAGGGAGTGCTCGGCATCCGGCAACGCGTGCAGGCCGTCGTTGGGCTGTTCGGGGTTGACCTCACCCGGCCGGGTCCAGTGCAGGTCGAGGATCGGAACGATGTTGAACCGGTGCAGTAGATTGACGTACGAAACGATGGTGTTCCGGTAGTTGTCGCCCGAGTACTGCGCGGGCGCTTGCTTGACCGAGAGCCAGCAGGATTGGTTCAGGGGGACGCGCACCGCGTTGATGCCCCAGGAGGCCATCGCCGCAACGGCTTGGGTGTCGACCGGTCCGTCGAAGATGCCGTTGCTCTGGACGCAGGCGTACTCGCTGCCGGAGCGGTTCACCCCGCGCAGCACGACGACGTCGCCCGCGTCGTTTTCGATCCAGTTCTCGACCACGCGGAAGCCGTTCATGGGCGGGCCCACCGCAACGATCGTGTCGGGCTCGGCGCCCCCTGCACCCCCGGCGGAGCTCTCGTCCTGCCGCTGTTCCCCGGGATCGAGGCGCCCCTCACCGCACGCCGCGGCGACCCAAACCACGGAAACCGAGAACAAGCGGCAAGAAAGGGTAGTCACCTCGACCTCCGAGCGAGTCCCGCGCCGAGCGCGTTTTTTCCGGACCCAGCGCTCTTAGCCCGGCGCACGGCGCGGCGCCAGGACCCGCACCCCGCCCCGAACACCGACGTCAGTACGGCGTTGTGAAAGGTGAGCAAGGCCTGTTACGGTGCCGCCACCGAGAGCTCCAAGCAATGGGGTCCGCGCTGCGCTAACAGCCGGACCCCTGGCCATCGGAGATCGCGCCTCCCATGACGAACAAGCCCGGTACTACATCCGAAGGGGCAGGACAAACGACGGGTCCGGCCGCCCCCCTGAGCGACGACCAGTGGGCCGCGGCGATCGACGCCGCGGAGCAAAACGAGAGACCGCTCCACGCCGAGCTCCTGCGCGTGGCGAGGCGCTTCCAGGAGCGCGGGGATCCGGTCGGTATCGGCATCGGCACGAGTCTGCTGATGCTGTCCGCTGCGGGCCAGGTCGCCAAGACCCGCTACGAGGTTCATGCCATGGGCGCTCGCGCGCTTTCCGGCCTGGCCGGCGCCGTCTTCGACGCGCGGCTGGACGACGAGCTCTTCGACTGACTCACCACCACATGCTCACCTCGAGCTTGACGACGTTCAGATCGGGCCGCTGGGTTCCGGTGGACGTCACGGGCGCCCCGCGAGTATCGGCGTCTTGATTGACGCCCGGCGCGCTGCCGAATCCTTCCGGCGCCGTGCCCGCCGGAGGAGACTGGACGCAGAGCAGCGGGGAGCCCGCAGGGCACTCGCGAGCGGCGTACAAATAGCGCGAGTACTGGAGCGTCACGGTCTCCTGGCTGGCCAGGGCAGTGCGGAGCACGATCCGCGGGGATACGACGGAGAACGACTGCTCCGGGATCTCGTCGTGAGGCTGTACGCGGTCGGCGCGCAAGCCGAAGCCCAGAGCCTGCCACGGTCTCAGCTCGAAATCGGCGCCAAACTTGAGCCGCGCATAGCTCGAATAGCTCGGCACGAGCGTGGTGTCGCTAGCGACGAAGTTGATCATTCCGTAGAGCTTGGTCCGAAGGTCCGTCGATCCCATCAATGACGAGCTGCCGGAAACCGCGTCGATGACGTCTCTCAAGCTCGCTTCGTACTGCCAAGCGAGTGTATTGACCGTGCCGTTGCCTCGGCTGCACCCCGGCGTGTTCCATACGTCGTCGTTGTGGCAATCCTGAATGCCCGTCACGTCGCCGCGCGGGGAAAGCGGCGCCTCGAGGTACTGATCCACGACGCCCAGGTGAAACTCCCCGCCGCCGAACGCGTGAAGGACTTCGATCGCAGGAGCCACCGTGAACGCGTGGCGAGCCAAGATCTGAGAAAAGCCCGCGTATAGCCGGCCAAAAGGCCCCGCCTGCCACTCGAGCTCTCCGCCCCAGACACTGAGCCGCCCGTCGGGCACGGGCGAATTGAAGACGATGGTGCCGGCAGGCGGCGCGTCGGGACCGAGATCGCGGGATTCCTCCCGCGCCCAGGACGTCAAGTAGTGCGCGCCGAGCGAAAGCGATTCGCCGAAGCTCACGCCCGCGTGGCCGTGCGCGAGCACGGTGAAGCGGGCGCGGTTCGTCACCGCGGGGTTCGGGCGCTTGACGCCGATGCCTTCCTCGACGAAAAAGCCGACATCCCCGAGTTCGAAGTAAAGCCGTGCGGTTTCACCGAGCGCGTGGGTCCTGCCGAAAAGATAGGTATCGTATTCGCCGGCGTCGTATCGACCCGCCATGCCGTAGCGGTTCCAATGGCTTCCGAGCTTGGCGCTGAGCTCCACTCCTTCCCAAGGAAGCTCGGGCGTGAGCGTGACCCAGCCGAGCGCGATGCCGAATTGCGCATCGCTCTCTTTCCAGGCCGAGTCGGTGAAGTTGAAGGCGGAAACGCCCACCGTCGCCGCCACCACGGCGTTGCCCACCGAGAAGAACATCTCCGCCCAGTCGCGCTCATTGTGCCGGGTGTGTTGCCAGTTGATGTACTGATCGTCGGGAATGACGGGCACGTGGAAGGTGGTGCGCGCCTCGTCGCCCTCGGCGCGCACCTCGTCCTTGGCGCCGAGGCCGACGCGCATCGGCGCGCGCAAATAGCCGCTGTAGTTGAAGCGCAGCTCGCCGTCTTCGCCTGCCTCGGGTCCGACCCGAGACGGCTGCGCCAACGCGCGCCCGTGGGCGAACAACGAGACTACACACCCCGAGATACCGACCAGAAGTCGCAGCACGGCGAAACCTTTCCGAGCGCGCGAACGAAGCGGCTCGTGCATCGGAACGCTCGGGGACGGCGAAGTCGGCGCCGTCCTGGACGCTCACCGCAGATTCATGTAGCGGCTCGCAGCGAGCGATCGGAAATTGACGTCAGCGCTCGGGGCAGAGGAACACGACGTCGTCGATCCAGAAGTCGAACTCTTCCGAAGGAGCGGTCTGAAACCGAACGCCGTACAGCGCCGAGCTGTCGATCCGTTCCAGGAGCTCCCCCGACCAGCCCCGCTGCTCGAGCTCGTCCCATTCGAAGGAGAACCACTTCCAGTGCGTGTCGAGTTCGAGATCGGCACCGAAGTTGTCGTGACAGAGATCGGCTTCTACGTCGCAGACGCCGCCGAACGGCGACGTATTCCGATCGGTGACGTCGAGGCGAAGCAAGCTGCTCGCGCCGCGCTCGACTCGAGCCCAAAGGGCGATGCCGGCGTAGCGCGAGGCATCGTACGGCTGTTGCACCCTGAGCTCGAAGCCGATGCCGGCGCCCCACTCGTCGAAGCCCGAGCCATAGGTGTGCGCGGCAAAGAAGCTTTCGTCGCGAGGAGGATCCACCGGGTCCATCGGAAAAAGCTCGGTGGCGAGTCTCGGCACCTGCGTGCCGCTCTCGTCGTTGAACGCGAACCAAACGCCGGCACGACCTTCCGTCAGGTCGATGGAACCGTCTTCGTCCTCCATGTCGTCGACGAGCTCGAGATCCGCACGCTCGCTACAAAGCCCCAAGCGACGCACGTCGGAGGGTTCCGCCGGAGCGTCGCGCTCGTCGATGTCGACCAGCTCTCCGAGCCGATACGCGCCGTCGCTGCACCCGGAAGCGAGAGCCGCGAGCAAGATCGAGAACGCGGCGCGGCGATCAGCGTTCGGCATCATGCTGCTCGACCAATGCTTGGAGTGAACCCGCGTGACGGCTCTCGGGATGGCGCGCGAGAAAGCCTCGCGCCACGTTTGCGGCGGCACCGTGCGCGCCGAGGGCCGACAGCGCCCTCACCCGAAGCAAGGTCGCTTCTTGATCGAGCGTGCCGCTGCGCGGCATGCTTTCGTACCGATCGAGCAACGCGACCGCGCGACCGGCGCTGCCGTTTCCGATCGCTCGGCGCACTTGGTCGAGCAAGGCAATCTCTCGCCCTATGGACGCCTCGACGTCCGGTTCGCTGGACGAAGCCGCGGCGACGGGCGCGAATGCCGGCGAACCGGACGGCGCTGGCAGCACTGACGGCGCCGGGTGGATCGGCATTTTCGCGAGTGGCGCTTGGCCGGATTCTGCTCGAGGCGCGCTCCCCGGCTCGGCATCGCGCGACCGGTTCCGCTCGACAGGGAGCGCCGAGAGGAGCGGCTTCGGAACGCTCGCGCGCTCCGGAAGCGAGCGCAGCACCTCGGCTGGCGGTACGACGCGGCTCGGCGCTTTCGCCGCCAAAGCGCGTTTCACCTTGCTCGGCGCCGCGAGCGCCGCCCGCTCCGAGGCGTCCGGCGAGGCGGACGAGCCCGGCCACGCGAGGCGCATGCCGGCCGTCACCAAGAGCCCGCTGACGACGCCCAGCGCCGCGTACTTGAGCACGCCGAGCGAAGCTCCCGCCGCCGAAGCATTCGCGCCGCCGCCCGGTCCGGCGCCGGAGAACGCCGAGCCGGCCGACGGCGAGCTCTGCGGGACCAGCCCCGACTCGAGTGCCGACAACCGCTCGAGCCCCGACAACCCCGCCGCCGTCTCCGCGCTCAACCCGACGGCCAACGCCGCGCCCGCAAGGGACCGCGCCGACGGCGCGTCGCTTTCGGCGGAGCGCAAGAGGGCAAGCTCGAGATCGTCGCTACTCGTGTGGCACAGTCGGCGCAAGGCGTTCACGAGCTTCCTCCTTCTATCAGGCCACGCGCCTTGAGCCGCTTGGCGGCTGCCTGAAACAGTTCGCGGCTTCGACGCAGCCTCGACGCCACGGTGCCGGGTTTGGTCGCCGTAAGCTCGGCGATCTCCGGAACGCTCAAGCCTTCGAGCTCGAACAATACGAACACCGTGCGCACTTCGGCCGGCCAGTGATCGAGCACGGAGTCGAGCACGTGTCGCAGCCGCTTGCGGTCGACGAGCTCGTCCGCGTGAGGCGTGGGATCCGAGCGGTCCGCGAGCAGTGGCTCGTCGAAAACTTCTCGGCGGACGTATCCGGTGCGGCGGTAGTTCGCCGCAACGCGCAGCGCCGAGCTCAAGAGGTACTTCCTCTCGCATCCCGCCTCGATTCGATCGAGCTTGCGCGAGGCGATGATGAACACCTCCTGCGCCGCGTCGTCGATGCGGTTCTCCAAGACACCGAGCCGGCGCAGCGTGCGCCAGACCACGGCGTAATGGGACTTCAAGAGGTCTGACAACACGCGGCTCGCCCGCTCGCTCTCGTCGTGCGCGCGCGAGCGCATCGGCCCCGAGCCGTCGGCGCGCCGGGGCTCCAGACCTTGGTCGCCCGGGGCTTCGGCCGGTGGGCAAGCACCCATGCCGATCGAGAGCGTCACTGTAGCCTCAAGCATGTAGTGGGCGCCGGGCGCTGATCAGAAAAAAAGCAAGCCGAGCCCGACCCCTGCGCCGAAACCGAGGCGCGGCACTTCGTGCACGGTATTTTCCGGCGTATCGGGCGCAAAGAAAAAGCGGCTGCCCGTGAGCGGGACGAAGAGCGACGCGCTCGCCTGGGCCGCGAGCGGGCCGACGATGCTCGCGTCGACGGCGAGCTCGCCGCCCACCGCCCACCAGGGGGCGCTCGGGCTGCTTGCCGCGTCCGCTCCCGTGCCCCGCCCGGCAAGCCTGCCTCCCTCCACCAAGGCGCAGGGGCGCAGCGACAACCGGTACACTGCCTGCCAGCGCAACGGACAGACCGTCAAGTGGAGCGCACGCCACTCGAACGCGGCAGAGCTCGCACCGGGCCCATCCACCGTGGCGCTGCGGGCGAGACTGGCGTCGATGGTCACTCGCGGCTCGAGCACGCCGTCGTCGTATCCGACGCCGACGCCGATGCTTTGACCCGCGGTGAGTCCCGGAGCGATCGCCGTCCTCGCGATCACACGATAGCCTACCCTCCACGACAGGCGGCGCTGCCGGTCACGCGTGCCGGCAGCGCGCTCCAGCACGCTCGGCACTGGCGCGGATTCCGGCTGCGGCACCCGCACGGGCTCCGGCTCCGCGCTCAACGACGCGAAAGGATCGACGGCGAGCGCCGCAATCAGGGCCATCGCCGAAAGCACCTCGTGGCAGTTCGCGCCCGCGACGTCGCGCGTCGTTCGCCGGCCGTCGCTCTCCACGATCGTGAGCCGTCCCCGCGCCGCGTGCGGAGTCGAAGCGAGCTCGATCGCGAAGGTGAGAGCGGGTTCGCCGGGCTCGGCCGGCCGCACGAGGGTCGTGCGGCGAGCGAGCTCCCTCGAGAACTCGCCGGCGTTGCAGGTTCCACCCGAGCCGGTCACCGACACGCGCACGGCCTCCGACTCCCTCGCCTCGGTCTCCGTGGCGTGCGCCTTTCCGGCCGTGGTCGCAACGGCAGCCGCGAGGGCTGCGGCGAAAAGGCAGCCGAGCTTGTCCCGCGTCACGGTCACGACGGAAGTTGAAGCCCCTGCTCGTAGAGCGTTCGTAGCGTCGGCCGCAACGGCTCGAGTCGGAACGCGTCGAGCGAGCCGGCGCCGCCGAGCAGCGACGCCCTTGCCGTCTCGTCGAGCGAGCCCGAGAGCATGAGCGCGCGCCGCACGCCGCTCGGCGGAACGCGCGCCGCGCGAGCCAGCGCCTCCACCATGATGCCCTGGAGCGCGCCCTGGCGCAGCTCTCCGACCAGGAGCCGATGCAAGAAGCGCTGCTCCGCCCCGGTGCAGCGCTCGAAGATCCGCGCAAGAGGCACGCGGCGCGCATGGCTCGAGCCGGCGCCGGCCAGGGACGCAATGCCGGAGAGCGAAGTGTCGAGCTCCCCGACGCCGAGCGAGGCCGAGTCGGCTGCCGCGCTCCGCGACAGTTCCGCGAGCGTGGCGTATCCCACGCCGAGGCGACGCTGCGGCAGCTCTCCGGAGAGGTAAAGAACACCGGGAGCGATTTCGTCCGGGCCAAGCTCCAAAAGGGTTCCTGCGAGCAAGGCAATCTTCTCGGAACGCGCGCTCGCCGCAGCGACTCGTTCCGACGTTTCCACCAAGCGAGCGAGCAGCATCGAGAACCGAGCCGCCCATCCTGTCAGAACTTTTCCCGAAAGCCACGACGCTCCAAGCACGAAGTGGCGCGGGCGCCCTTTACGATGCAGCTCGACCGGTGCCTATACTCGCCCGCCCATGGCGAGACGCCCCGCTCCAAAGCGTCGGCGGGCCCCCGGCCCGCGCGCGGAGCCCGCGCCCGTTCCTCCGGTGGCCGTCGCGGTCGAACGCGCCGTTGCCGGGCTATCGCCGGACCTCTTGCGATCGGTCGTTCGGGTGATGACGGTCCACGATGACCCTGACTACGAGCAACCCTGGCAGACTCGCGGCCCGTCGAGCTCCGCGGGGTCCGGCGCCATCGTCCAGACGGGGCGCGGGCTGCGCGTCCTGACCAACGGTCACGTCGTACAGAACCAAGCGTTCGTGGAAGTGAAGCGATACGGCCAGGCCGTGAAGTACCCGGCGGTGGTCGAAGGCGTCGGTCACGAATGCGACCTCGCGCTGTTGCGCGTCGGCGCCCGCGAGTTCTTCCACGACGTCACGCCGATCGCGATTGGCGTTCTGCCCGAGCTCAGCGAAATAGTGAGTGTGCTCGGCTATCCGATCGGCGGCACGCGTCTCAGCATCACGCAGGGAGTGATTTCGCGCATCGACATGACGCCGTACGCGCAGAGTCAGCGCCGTCTGCTCGCCGGTCAAATCGACGCCGCCATCAACC
The DNA here is from genome assembly GCA_036393455.1 of Polyangiaceae bacterium. Lineage (GTDB taxonomy): Bacteria > Myxococcota_A > Polyangia > Polyangiales > Polyangiaceae > DASWGX01. The sequence goes on along the minus strand of DASWGX010000030.1, from coordinate 948 downwards.
CGGGCAACAGCGGCGGTCCGGTCGTTCGCGAAGGCAGGCTGGTCGGGGTCGCCTTCCAGAGCCTGGAGGAGGGACAGAACATCGGCTACATGATCGCCGCACCCGTCGTCCAGCACTTCTTGATCGATCTCGAGAACGGGACTTTCGACGGCTTTCCCGATCTCGGGCTGGTCGCCCAGACTCTGGAGTCGGCCTCGCATCGTCGCTCGCTCGGGCTGCGTCAGGATCACGGCGTCTTGATCACCGGCGTCGTGTATCACGGCTCGTGCTACGGCGTTCTGCACGTCGGAGACGTCCTTTTGGCGGTCGACGGAGTGAAAATCGCCGCGGACGGCACGGTGCCGTTTCAGAGCGAGGCGCGCATCGATCTCGCGTACGTCGTGTCGCGCTGCCACGTGGGGCAAGGGGTAGAAGTCGAGGTGTGGAGGAACCGTCGCCAGCGCCGCTTCTCGATTCGCCTGCGTCAGCCACAGTACCTGGTTCCCGAGGATCGCTACGACGAACGGCCCACGTATTTCCTCTACGGAGGCCTCTTGTTCGCGCCCCTGTCGCGCGACTACCTGAAAACCTGGGGTTCGAACTGGTGGAACAACGCTCCGCGCAACCTCGTCGCCATCTACGAGCAATGCATCAAGACCGAAGCGCGACAGGAGGTGGTGCTGCTCCAGAAGGTGCTCGCGGACGCGGTGAACCAGGGCTACCACAACTACGAGAGCCTGGAGATCACGAAAGTGCAGGACAAGCCGGTACGCTCGCTGCGCCACCTCATTTCCGAGGTCGAGCGGCGCACTGGTCCCTTCGTCAAGTTCGAGACCAGCGACGGAGCGCGAATCGTTTTGGCCCGCCGGGACGCCGAACGCCGAAACGGCGTCGTCATGCGCCGGTTCGGCGTGCCGCGGGACCGCTCGCTCGACCTCGTCCCGCGGAGTGAGCCGCGCTCCCGCCGCT
>DASWGX010000029.1:0-7916 GCA_036393455.1 Polyangiaceae bacterium | reverse complement strand
CATCGCCAACATCCAACCGAGCTGGCCTCCGCCGAGGACGCAGACTCTCACGGCCTTTCGTTCTTCGCTCCACGCGGATCGGGTTCGCGCAGCACCTGTTGCCGCCGCGCGTTCCGATACTTCGAAAGGGCCGCCCGGAGCGTCGGGCGCTCGGCGGCGAGCATGGCCGCCGCGAGCAATGCCGCATTCGTGGCACCGGCGGGTCCAATCGCCAGCGTACCGACGGGGATTCCGGCCGGCATTTGCACGATCGACATCAATGAATCGAGCCCGTTCAGAGCCTTGCTCTGCACCGGTACGCCCAGCACTGGGAGCAACGTCTTCGACGCGACCATACCGGGCAGGTGGGCGGCGCCTCCGGCGCCGGCGATGATCACGTGCAAGCCGCGCGATTCCGCACCGGCCGCATAGTCGAACATCTCGTCGGGCGTTCGGTGGGCCGAAACCACCTTCACTTCGTGGGGCACTTCGAGCTCTTCGAGCGCCTCGGCGGCGTGGCGCATGGTGTCCCAGTCGCTGGTGGAGCCCATGATGATGCCCACGAGCGGTGAGGGCGCGGATTGTGCTTTGGGAACGGTCAAGGAGCGGCTCCCGGATCTAATCGTTCTTTCGCTCGCGACTCAACCAAGATCGCGCTCCCTGCCGCGCCCGAAACGGTGCCGCTGGCAGCTTGCCGCAAAGGGAACTACACGAAGTGGGTCGAGGAATCGAAAGCATGTGGCCATTCCGACGCGAAAGCTCGAGGCAAAGAGGTGCGGCATTTTGCATCCTCGCCGCCCTGGCAACGTCCTGTGCGCCGCGGGTCGAAGTGGCTCGCTCTCCCGCTGCCGAACGGTCTCGCCGCGTGGACCGGCCGGCGCCGGCCGTCGATCTGGTCTTGAACAACGAAGAGCTCGCGATTCGCGACGAGCTCCGACGTCACGTCGAGCGGCTCGCCGGGGGGATTGGAGAACGTCACGCCGCGCGTCCCTGGGAGCTCGCGGACGCCGCCGACTACGTGGCGATCGAGTTCGAGCAAGCGGGCTACAGCATCGTTCGGCAGGGGTTCGAGGTCGGAGACGTCATGGCGCAGAACCTGGAAGCCGGTCTGTCCGGTGACGGGCTCGAAGGACAAATCGTGGTCGTCGGGGCGCACTACGACTCACCGGAAAACAGTCGGGGTGCAAACGACAACGCGAGCGGCGTCGCGATGCTCTTGACGCTCGCTGCTCGCATGAAAAAAGACAAGTTCTGGCGGAGTCTTCGCTTCGTGGCATTTGCGAACTCCGCGGGCGACGCCTTCGCGCGGGACGACATGGGGAGCCTCGTCTACGCGCGTCATGCCGCGGAACGAGGCGAATCCATCGTCGGCGCGGTGAGCCTCGATCGGATCGGCCTGTTGTCGCGTCCGGGAGTCTCCGGAGAAAACCCGGACGTCCAAGTGGTCGGAACTCCCGAGTCGGGGAAGCTCGTTCAAGCCGTTGCGCTCGCGCTCGCTCGTCAGGGCAGCAGCGCCACGCCCACGCTGCTCGACGCTTCGAACGCGCACGCGCGTTCGGACCAGTGGGCGTTCAGCCAGCTCGGCTTTCCCGGCGTATGGGTCGTGGGGTCCGGTCGAGCCCGAGGGGACGAAGACGGCGTCGACGCGATCGAGCTCGACTCCATGGCCAGGCTCGCGATAGGGCTCGAAGAAACGCTGAAAGAGCTTTGCATCGTGCGCGCACGGCATGCTACGGAACTCGACGGCTGAACCCGGGCGCCCGCGCGGCGAAAGACGGTCTCCGAAGATGGTCTCGATGCGAAGCTACCTGCAATCGAGAAGAACTCTCTCGCTCCTGCTCGTGCTGTCCGCGTGCGGCGCCGCGCGGAGCGTCGAACCGACGTCGCAGCCGGCCGTCGAGCCCGCCGCGTCCGCTCCCGTCGAGCCGGCGACCTCCGCCCTCGCGGAGCCGGCACCGGCGGCTCCGTCCGAGGCGGCGGTCGAAGCCGCGGAGCCGGCGGCATGCCCCGAAGGAATGGTGCTTGTCGAGGGTGAGTACTGCACCGAGGTAGCGCAGCGCTGCGTCGACAGTTGGTACGACAAGTCGAACAAGAAGACCGTGTGCGAGCGCTTCGAACCGTCGGCGCACTGCGCCGGGGAGCGCGAGCCGAAGCGCTTCTGCATCGACAAGTTCGCCTGGCCGAATCGAGCGGGTGAGCGACCCGAAGTCATGAATCGGTTCCATCAAGCCGAGGTCAAGTGCGCAGCGCTCGGCAAGCGCCTCTGCACCGAGAGCGAATGGACGTTCGCCTGCGAGGGGCCCAAGATGAAGCCGTTCCCCTACGGCTACGTGCGCGACACGGAGAAGTGCCACGGGGACATGCCCTGGGACTCGCCCGACATGAACAAAGTCGCTCAGCGCGACGCGGAGGAACTGGCACGGCTGTGGCGAGGCGTCCGCAGTGGGAGCCAGCCCGAGTGCGTCAGCGATTTCGGCGTCCACGACCTTCCCGGAAACAACGACGAAGTCGTCGCGAGCGAAACCTTCGACTCAGGTTGGAGGGGTAAGTTCGACAGCGTCCATACCGGTGGCCCCTGGTACAAAGGCGTCCGCAATCAATGCCGGCCAAAGATCTACACGCACGACGAAGGCTTCTATTACTACTTCCTCGGCTTTCGCTGCTGCTCCGAGCCGGATGGAAAGCCCACCGACCCGCGCACTCCGAAACAGATCAAGAAGGGTTGGACCTTCGACCGGGTAGAGCGCTCCGCGGGGTTCACACGAGAAACGCTGCTCGAGATGTTGGAACAGAAGGGCAAGCTCGGACACTGCGAGTGCAAGCCGCGCGACATCCTATGCAACACGATGTGCGGGACACTGCTCGGTCCCGGCGCCCGGGACGCCAAGTAGGGTCCAGCCCAGAAACCGAAAAACAGTGGCGCTGGAACGGTTAGCGTCCTCCAAACGTCTCGGTGTTGCAGTTCGGATACGCTTGCCGCGCAAGCCGCTTCGCAACGTCGCGAGCATGTATGGGTCCCGCAATCACGAACCAGCACGCCTCGACGAAAAGCCCGGAGCCACAAAACCTCCCCGTGCGCGCCAGCGTATGGCTTCGTTACAAGGTTTGTCGGCAATGGACGCTTGGACCAATCCCGCGTACGAGCGCTTGGGGTCGCCGTTGGGTCCCGGGCCGGGAACGCTCGTTGCTTTGATTTCCCACTTGCAGCTCAAAATTTGGCCACTAGGTTACGGGCCAGCGAACGATAGCTACGGGCACCGATGCTGAGTGTTGTTCAAGCCGAGCCGAGTCACGGCGACTACGCTGCGGAGCGTTTGCGCGGGACGGTGTGGGAACGTTCAGGGTTTGCGCATTTCGCGTATCGTTCGTGCATGGCAGTCGGGTCGGCGTTTGGCCGGGTCGGCATCACGCCGAACATGCTCACCGTCGGCTCGCTGCTCATCGCGACGGTTGCGGCCGTCACTGCTTCGATGAAGCTGTTCGTCGCGACCGCCATCGTGGTCGTGCTGAGCGGCACGCTGGACGTGCTGGACGGCGTGGTGGCCCGGGCTACCGGCCGCGTAACGCGTTTCGGCGCATTGCTCGATTCCACGGTGGACAGGTTGGCCGACGGATTGCCGCTCTTGGGGCTCATCGTCGCGTATTCGGATCACGGCGTGCTCGTGGCGGTCCCGGCGGTTGCCATGCTGGGCGCGTTCGGCATCAGTTACGTGCGAGCGCGCGCGGAATCGCTGGGCGCTAGGTTGCCGCCGCTGTTCATGCGTCGCGCCGAGCGCGTCACCTTGCTCACGCTCAGTCTCCTGTTGAGTGGCGTGCCCGTCGTCGCGCCGGTTCGCGCGCCGCTGCTGCTCGCCGGCGTCGCTCTGATGGGAGTGCTGAATCTGGCTGCTACTTTCTGGGCGTTGCGCGCTTCGTACCTTGCGCTCAATCTCGAAGACTCGTCCGCGGGTCTTCAGGGTCCGATGGCTCCCGGCGACACGGTCAGCGCCCTCGACGCGCTCGACGTGAAAGCAAGCGCGCGGTAACACCGGCGGCCAAGCCCGCGAGCAGGTCGTCCGCCATGATCCCGAGGCCCGGCGGTCGTGCATTCTGCACCCGGTCGATGATCCCCGGCTTGAGTATGTCGAAAGCTCGAAACAGCAGTAGGGACAAGAGGTGGCCGGAGGCGCCACGCGTGAAGCCGAGAGCAATCAGCGCTCCCACGACTTCGTCGATGACGACCGCGCTCGGGTCGTCGTCCCCGAGCGTTCGTGCGGCGCGCTCCGAAGCCCAGATACCCGCGGCCGTGAGCGCCGCTACCGCGCTCCAGTACGTCAGGGGCGCGAGTCTGCGCAGCACGAAGTACAGCGGCAGCGCCCCCAACGTGCCCACGGTTCCGGGAGCCCAGGGAGAGCGTCCGCACCCGAACCAGGTAGCGAGCAGCATGGCCGCGTCGAAGGGCCTGCGTGCGGTTCGGTCGGCGGCGATAAGCTTCGACGTTTCAGTCGTCACGGCGCGGACCCTATCACCGATCCATTCGGCGTTTCATCCCAAGAGGAGCGCGGCAAGTGGCACGTTCCGACCGCACCGCAAAGGACTCCGGAGCTACAGGTGGTCGGGACGTTGTCGCGGGTGAGGGCGCTCTGGGGGCGCGCGTGGCCGCTGCCGCTCCTGCCCGCGGTCTACGCCATGATCATCGCGGCGATAGGCGACCTTCGCCCCGAACACGTCGTCTTCGCCGTAGCGTGCCCGCTTCTCGCCTACGCTGGGTCACGCTCCAAGCAGTTCTTCGTGGATTTCTCGCCCTTCATCCTGGTGGCCATGGGGTACGACGCGGTCCGCTACGTCCTTCGCGCCACACTGAGTGAAGGGCGCGTCATCACGTGCGGGCTGCGCGAGCTCGAGCTCGCGCTCTTCGCCGTCGGCGACGGTATCACGCCGCAAGACTTCAGCGAGGCGCATGCTCTTCCCTTCCTCGACGTATTGTTCGCGATCCCCTACGGCATCTTCGCCTACGTGGCGGCGCTCTATTCGGCGTACTTGTTCTTCGTGGATCGTCCGCGGATGCGGCACTATCTCTGGGCGTTCGCCATCGCCAACTACCTATCCTTCGTGCTGTGGGTGCTCGTGCCGGCGGCGCCTCCCTGGTACATCCGCGCACACGGGTGTGCGGTCGACCTCAGCGTCTCAGGGAACCCGGCCGGGCTCGCGCGCGTCGACGCGCTGTTCGGAACCGACTACTTTCACGTGTTCTATTCGCGGGCTTCGCAGGTGTTCGGCGCGCTTCCGTCCATGCACTGCGCCTACCCGATGATCGGCTTGATCACGGCGTGGCGTGCCGCGGGCCTCCGCACTCGCCCCCTTCACGTCGTATACGCCGTGCTGATGTTTTGCGCGTCCGTCTACCTCGACCATCACTGGGTCGTCGACGGCGTGCTCGGCTGGGGGATCGCCGCGGCGGCGTGCTGGGGGGCCGGGCGCTTGCTTGGGCGGCCGACGGCCGGAATCGCGCCCGGGCTAGCCCGGACTGCCCCCCTTGCCAGCAGGCCGGAGGCAAACTAAAAAAGGTGGTCATAAACTGGATTGGCGGTCACTCCGCCGCCCGGGCGGCGGCGCCGCAAACTCGAAAGGGCGCATGGGCGTTACCGAACGACGACAGCGAGAAAAGGTCGAGCGGCGCGAGGCGATTTTGAACGCTGCCGAGCGTGTGCTTTCGAGGCGCGGGCTTTCCACGGCAACGATGGAGGAAGTCGCGCACGAAGCCGAACTCAGCAAGGGCGCGCTCTATCTGTACTTCAGTGGCAAGGACGAGCTGTTCGTCGGCGTTGCACGTCGGGCGCTCGACGATTTGGAGCGCAAGCTCGGGGAAGTATCGAGAGACGGTGGCGACTCGACGGGTCTCGACCTCGTGGCGGCGCTGCTCGAGACCTATGCAGCCGTGGCCGCCGAACAGGGGCAGCGTTTTCGAGCGGCCATGAGCTGGCTCGGTTCCGACCACTCCGTCCCGGACGCGACGCCGGGGTTCGCCGAGTACCGTGAAGGAGTCTTGCGCCTGGTCGATCTCGCGGTACAGGCCATCTCGCGTGGGCAAGAGGACGGCTCGATTCGCTCGGATCTGAAGGCGCTGGAGCTTGCGGTGCAGCTTTGGGCCGCAGCGTTGGGTGTTCTCACGGTTCGTTCGAACGCCGGCGAGGTTCGCCGCCGCTTGCCGCCGGCCGTCAACGTGGAGCACCTGTTGCAAGGGTTCGTCGCGCTCATGGTGCGCGGTCTCGGCGTCGGGTCGGACCAGGCGATCGGCAGCTCTGTCGGCACGAACCGTTCACCTCGAAACGAGGCGTCGTGACGTTCGCCGCCAGGGTCTTCCGCGTCGTGCTGCCGCTGGTTGTTCTCGGTGCGGGCGCCGTGGGCGCCGGAGTCTTGATCTCGAGCCGCTCCGCGCCCGTCAAGGAACCGCCGGATACGCGCGGCGTGTTGGTGGAAGTGGAGCCGGTGCGGGCGAGCCGCGAGCGGCTTCGCGTGCAGGCATTCGGCACGGTGGTTCCGGCCAGGCGCGTCGTGCTCGAGCCGGAAGTATCGGGCAAGGTCGTCTGGCGCGCGCCGGAGCTAGTTCCCGGCGGCCGCTTTCGGCGCGGTGCGGCGTTGGTACGCATCGACGCCAGCGACTACGCGCTTGCGCTGCGCCAGCGGCGTGCCGGCGTGGAGCAAGCCGAGCAGGAGCTTCTGGTCGAGAAGAGTCGCAAGGCGATTGCACGACGGGAATGGGACATCATCGGCGAGGAGCAGAACGCGACTCAGGAAGGCAAGGCCGTCGCGCTCCGGGAGCCGCAGCTCAAGTCCGCAGAGGCGGCGCTAAATGCCGCCGAGAGTGCGGCGTCGCAAGCGGCGCTGGCGGCATCGCGGACGGCGATCGTCGCGCCGTTCAACGGGTTCGTCATAGGCACCGCCGTCGACGTCGGGCAGCTGGTGGCGCCGGGAATGCAGCTTGCCGAGCTCATCGGGAGCGACGAGTTCTGGATTCAGGTCTCCATCCCGATGGACGCCTTGGCGGCCCTCGCCGTTCCGGGCGTCAATGCCGAGTCGGAGGCCGGAGCCGAGGTGACGATCCGCCAAGAGCTCGGGGAGAAAAAGCTGGTGCGCCACGGGCGCGTCGTGCGGCTGCTCGGGGATCTCGATCCGGTCGGGCGCATGGCGCGCTTGCTGGTGTCGCTCGCCGATCCGCTGACAATTCCACGGCAGGAAGCCAGCCGCGAGGGCGAGCAAAACGGGGCGACCGCGTTGCCGCTCTTGCTCGGCGCCTACGTCGAAGTCGAGATCCAAGGACGGGAAGTCGTCGATGTCGTGGAGCTCCCGCGCCGCGCTTTGCGTGAGGGAAATCAAGCGCTGATCTACGGCAAGGGCGACCGGCTCGAAGTTCGCGAAGTAGACGTGGTGTGGCGGCGCGAGCACAGCGTGCTTTTGACCGGCGGCGTACGTGACGGAGAAGAGGTCATCGTCAGCCGTATTTCGAACGCGGTGGACGGCTTGAAGTTGCGCAAGGCTCCGCGCGAAAAGCCCGCGCAGCCCGCTGCCGCGCGGCGAGCCCCATGAAATCCGAGGACCTCCAGCGTCTGAGTCACCCCGAGCCGCCGAAGAGCGGTTCGGGGTTCGAGTCCGAGGCGGCCGAGCAGCGCGGGCCGCTTGCGTGGATGGCCGGAAATTCCGTGGCCGCAAACCTCCTGATGGCGCTGCTCGTCATCGGCGGGCTCTTCACGCTACCCAACATCAAGCAAGAGGTATTTCCGGAGTTCGACCTCGACCTCGTGCTCATCAACGTGCCCTACCCCGGAGCGAGCCCGGCGGAAGTCGAGCAGGGTGTCTTGCTCGCCGTGGAAGAGGCGGTCCGTGACGTCGACGGCATCAAGGAGGTACGTTCCACCGCCGCCGAGGGCGCCGCCGTCGTCATGATCGAGCTCTTGCTC
>DASWGX010000028.1:0-3123 GCA_036393455.1 Polyangiaceae bacterium | reverse complement strand
CGCGCCACTGGAGGCCCTCGCGGCAGCGAGCGACTCCAGATCGGAAACGGACTCTACGTGGATGCGCTTGTCGATGCGCTTGACCAGACCCGAGAGCACGCTGCCCGGTCCGATCTCGAAGGCGTGCACGACGCCCGCATCGGCCATCAGGGAGATGCTCTGCCGAAAACGAACGGGCGCGTCCATCTGTCGCACCAGAAGATCCGCCACCTTGCTTGCGTCGCGGTTCGGAGTGGCGTCGACGTTGCTGACCACTGCAAACGCAAGTTCTCTCGGATGTACGGCTCGGAGCGCCGCCGCGAGCTCGCGGGCCGCCGGCCGCATCAGCGAGCAGTGGAAGGGAGCGCTGACTCTGAGCGGAATGGCCTTGAGCTTCGACTCGGCAGCGAGGGCCATGACGCGCTCGATCGCCGCGGCGTGTCCGGCCACCACGGTTTGGCCCGGCGCGTTGAAATTGGCGGGCGCCAGCACGTCGTCGCGAGCCGCCTCGCGACATAGCTCTTCCACGCGAGCGTCGTCGGCGCCGATGATCGCCGCCATGCCGCCCGCGCCCGGCGGTACCGCACGCTGCATCGCCGCCCCACGCAGATGTACCAGCCGAACCGCCTCCTCGAGCGCCAGCGCGCCAGCGGCAACGAGCGCGCTGTACTCACCCAGAGAGTGCCCGGCGGCGAAATCGGGATTCGGCAGCGAGCCGTGCATCTCCTTGAGCGCCGAAAGAGCGGCGATGCTCGTCGTCACGATGGCGGGTTGTGCGTGCTCGGTAAGGGTCAGCTTTTCTTGCGGACCCTCGAAGCAAAGCTCGCTGAGCGACCAGCCGAGGGCGCGGTCGGCGCGCCCGAAGACGTCACGAGCGGCCGGCGACGTTTCGTACAGGGCCAGCCCCATCCCTACCTTTTGCGTGCCCTGGCCGGGGAAGAGCCACGCGGTTTTCGACGCTGCCTCGGGCATACGACAGCGAGCCGGTCAGCTTTCGCCTTCGCCCTCGCCGCCGCCTTCGAACACGGGGCGTCCCTTGTAATAGCCGCACGACGGGCACACGCGATGCGGAACCATGGGAGACGAGCAGTTTTGACAGGGCACGATATTCGGCGCCTGCACCTTGTCGTGCTGCGCGCGGCGCATGTCCCGCCTGCTGCTGCTCTTCCTGCGCTTCGGTACGGCCACGGTCGTTCACTCCTTCTTGGCGGCAAGGTTCTTGGCGGCTAGGTCCGTCAACAGGTCCGCCAGGGGCAAGAGCCGAGGATCGACGGGACGGGGCTCGGCTTCGCGAGCGGGAGCGATAGCGGCGTCCGGTGCCGAACGCAAGTCCGAACGCAGCGGAAACATGGGCAGGTCGAGCAGAATGAATTCCCGAATGAAGCCGTCCAACACGACTTCGTCGCCCTCGAAGGTATCCCGGGCGGCGTCCGCGGTGCGGAGCTCCGGGTCGGTGCCCCACCCACCTCGTGTCGCCGCTTTGCCGGGGCGCCGCTTGCCTCGCTGGTGCGGCTCCTCCGCCGCGCGCCGCTTGAGCCGTTTCCGTGGGCTCGGCGCCGTCGCGTTGAACCTGGGCGCCAGCAGGAGAAAGACTTCCGGCTCCACCTTGTAGGGGACCGGCTCCAGGGTGCGTGCGCACGGCAGGACGACGTCCACCGAAGCGGCGCCGCGAACCATGACTTCACGGCCGTTTTTGCTGAGCGTCAGCGAGAGCGTCCCGTCGAGCCCGGCGGGTACGGCTTCGGTGCCCTCGAGGGCGTGTTTGAGCCAGGCCTCCGAGAGCGTGAACGTAACGTGCTTGGGCCCGTGCTCCAAGTCCGCGAGCGGGACGACGAGGCTCGGCTTGGTCACGACGACCTACTAGCCCCGCGCGCTTCGCCTCGCAAATGCCGTTTCGGCAGGCAGAGCTCACCCGCCGAGACGCGGCCGTACTAGCTTTGCCGCCGTGCTAAGGCGCAGCCTTCGTCACGACGGCCTCGGGCGGCGCCTCGCGCTCGGTGCTGGCGTCTATGTCGTGGCGACCGCGGTCTATTTCGCCTGCGCCGCCCGCGAGACGCTGACCGAGCACACACCGTTCAACCACTTCGCCCTTCTGGCTCGCGCTTGGCTGGAAGGCCATCTCGACCTGCGCGGCGGGCCGCCGGGCTACGCGCAAAACAACGATTTCGCTCATTACGACGGACGGTGGTTCATCGTGTTTCCGCCGTTTCCAGCCGTGCTCTTGCTGCCCTGCGTGCTGTTCGGCGGCGCGCCAGAAAACGTCCAGGACGGGCAGGTCTTTCTATGGCTCGCGGGCGCCGGCCCGGCCGCGCTGTTCCTGGTCCTCGAAAAGCTGCGCGTCACGGGTGTGAGCGAACGCCTGGAGCGCGACAACGTGATCCTTTCGCTTCTGTTCGCGTTCGGAACCGTGTACTTCTTCAGCGCGGAACAGGGGACGGTCTGGTACGCGGCCCACGTCGTGTCGGTGGTGACGATCGGGTGCTACCTGCTGTTCGCGATCGGCGCGGAGCGACCGTTCCTGGCGGGTCTTGCGCTCGCGCTCGGCGTGGCCACGCGGACGCCGCTGCTGCTTGCCTTTCCGTTTTTCGTCTTCGAAGCTTTCAAGGCCGCCAGCCGCGAGGTGGCCTTCACGGGCGAAGGAACCGCGGCGCGCCTGAGGGCTCTGCTCGGCGCCCTCGACCGGCGCGCATTTTTCACCAAGCTATCGTGGTTCGCGCTGCCCCTGGCCTGCGTTCTGTTGCTGTTCGCCTGGCACAATCAGGCGCGCTTCGATAGTCCGTTCGAGTTCGGCTACCGGTATCTGACCGTGCGCTGGCAAGCGCGGATGAACGAGTGGGGGCTATTTCACTATCACTACCTCGGCAAGAACCTGGGCGTCGCGCTCACTAGCTTGCCGTTCTGGACTCCCGACGGACCGGCGCCGTTCCGAGTCAACGGCCACGGCCTCGCTCTCTGGTTTACGACGCCGCTCTACCTCTGGGTGCTCTGGCCGCGCCGCGTCACGCCGCGCTACGCCGCTCTCGCCGTCACGGTCGCGGTGACGGCGCTGCCCACGCTCTTTTATCAGAACACCGGCTGGGTCCAGTTCGGCTACCGCTTCTCCAACGACTACGCGCCACTCCTGTTCGTGCTGCTGGCGCTCGG
>DASWGX010000027.1:0-6112 GCA_036393455.1 Polyangiaceae bacterium | reverse complement strand
GCGCGACATCTGCGACGAAGTGATCGACGGCGAAGGCGCCCCGCACCGCTTGATCATCCTGGTCGGTCCCGCCGGCTCCGGAAAGAGCCGCATCGCCGAGTGGCTCTGCGAGGTCGTGCACGAAGAAGGGTCGATGGTCCCGCTCAGGGCACGCTACCGCCCGATCCGCGGGGCGCTCGACGGCATGCTCGGCGCGGCGATGCAATGGCTGAACTTCGAGCACTCCGATCGCAATACGATCGAAAAAAGCCTGCTCGAGCGCTGGAAGGTCAAGAAGAACGACAAGAACGGTCGGGCGTGGGTGGCGGGTGCGGCCGAGTGGTTCCGCCCGCTCGGCGCCATCAGCGACCAGCCGCTAGGGCCCACCGGCATCCGCTTCACGCTCGATACGCTGGAGACCCGCCGCCTGGTCACTCGCTACACGCTTCGCAAGGTCGCCAACGGCCGGCCGCTCCTGTTCTGGCTCGACGATCTGCACCACGCGGGTGAAACCACGTTCGAAGGTCTCTTGCGCATCTTCGCCAACGAGCCCGATCCGCGCATCGTCATGGTGGCGACGGTGCGCGCCGAGGACGTGCACCTCGGCACGCCGGCCGCCGAGCGGCTCAGGCAGCTGCGCGAAAGGATGAACGGCACCGTGCTCGACGTCCGCCCGCTCGATCCGGAAACCACCGTCACCCTGCTGAAGAAGTCGCTGCCCCTCGACGATCCCGCGGCGCACGAGGCGGCGCGCCGCAGCCGCGGCAACCCGCTGTTCGCGTTGCAGCAGCTTCATGCCTGGGCCCTCGCGGGCAACCTCGAGTACCGCGAGAACGCCTACCGCGTCCCGGAACACGAACTCGCGATGCGTCCCAAGACCACCGCCGAGCTCTGGGACAGCCGCGTCGGAGCGATGCCGGAACCGCACCGGCTCGCGGCCTACGCCGCGGCGACGATGAGCAGTGACATACGTCGGGAGGTTCTGCACGCGCTCTTGACCGCGCTCAAGCTACCGGCCGACGCAGCGATCGTGAGCCTGCAGAAGGCGGAAATCATCATCCCGCGCGACAGCGGGCGCTACGGCTGGCCGCACGCGCTCCTGCAGGAACACCTGCACGAGCAGCTCGACGCTCGCGAGGACCGCGAGCAGATCTACCGGGCCGCGGCCGACGCGCTGGGCCACCACCCGCTCGCGAACACGCGCCGCATCGTACGGCAGCGCGTCATCAACTTGCTCCACGCCGAAGAATCCGACGCCGCGGCACAACTGTTGTTCGACTTCGTCAACAATCTCTGGGCCGGCGCGCGCGAACCGCTCGCGACGCTCAACGACCTCGAACTCTTGCGCGGCAAGCTCCAGGGGCGTTCGCTCGCTCTGAAGAATCGCTGGCAAGCCGAGGCGCTCCGCCACGTGGGTCGCGCCGCGGAGGCCCTCGAGCAAGTCGAGATCGCCCGGGACGCCTTCGAGGACCTGAACGACGTCGAGAATCTGGCACACTGCCTGCGGCTCTTGGGTCACTTGAAAAGCGAGCTCGGCAACTCCGCCGAGGGTCTCTCGTTGGTCCGGCAGGCGCTCGAATCCTTCGCGCAAGCGGAAAACGAGCTCGGCCAGGCGCAATGTCAGGCGGTGGCGGGGGAAATCGAGTACCTGCTCGGCAACTACGAACACGCGCGCAGCTACATAAAGGCCAGTGCGGCTCGCTTCGCCGGCCTCGATCACCCGCTCGGGCACGGGCAATGCCTGCTCTTGTTGAGCTGGATAGACCACTCCGAAGGCTCCACCGAGTCTGCAAAACGACTCACCCAGGAGGCGCGCGTGGCGTTCGAAAGGACCGGCTATCGGCTCGGCGTGGCGCAGGCGGACACGTCGCTCGCCCATGTCGAGCACCGCATGCACAACTACCACCTGGCCGCCGCCGGAGCGCTCGAAGCCCTGTCCGCCTTCGAGAACCTGCGCACTCCGCGCGGTCAAGCGGCATGCGAACGGCTCTTGTCGATGATTCGCCTCGACACGGACGATCTGGCGGCGGCTCGGCACCACGCGGAGCGCGCGCTCTCGCTCTACGAGCTGATCGGAGATCCGTGGGGGCTCATGGAGGCGAGATTGCTCCTGTGCCAAGTCGCTCTGGCGCGGCACGCGCTCGACGAAGCGACGGTGGTGCTGGAAGAGTGCGCGGCGATCGCGGTCGAGGAAGCCGAGCCACGGCAGCACTATCTGTTGACGCGCTGCTGGCTCGCCCACGCGAGCGGCAACGAGAAGCTCGCCTGCGAGTCGCTTCGAGCAGCGAGCGAAGTTTTCAGCGAGCACACTCGCGTCGGCGACCACACGCCGCACCTGGTCGGACGTCTGAGCCGCCTTTTCTGGAGCCCGGCCTCGCGAGGGCGCGTGGAAAGCTGGCAAGCGCTCTTGAGCGCGCCGCGCGCCGCGTGATGCAAGGCCGGGAGATCAGCCGGTTCGACGACGGGAGTCGCGCCGGGCGCGTCCGATGAGCTAAAAGGGGGCATGGTGGACGATATTTCCGCGAAGCTCTTCGCCCGGGCCGAGCGACGGTTGCCGGGCGGCGTGAACAGTCCGGTTCGGGCCTTCCGTGCGGTCGGCGGCAACCCCGTCTTCATTCAGCGCGCCGAGGGCGCCAGGGTTTTCGGCGCCGACGGCGCGGCGTACCTCGACTACGTCGGTTCCTGGGGACCGGCGATCCTGGGCCACGCCTTTCCACCCGTCGTCAGGGCCGTTCAAGAGGCGGCAGCGCGCGGGCTTTCCTTCGGCGCCCCGACCGAGCTCGAAGTGCTCTTCGCCGAGGCAATCTGCGAGCGTTACCCGAGCATCGAAATGTTGCGTTGCGTCTCGAGCGGCACCGAGGCGACGATGAGCGCTCTGCGCGCGGCGCGCGGCTTCACGGGGCGGGACGTGATCGTCAAGTTCGACGGCGGCTACCACGGCCACGCCGACGCGCTGCTCGTCAAGGCCGGCAGCGGCGCGGCCACCTTCGGCAACCCGGACTCGGCCGGTGTTCCCGCGGGCACCGTCGCCAGCACCGCGACGCTGAAGTACAACGACGCCGCCGCGCTCGAGCGCCTGTTCGACGAAAAGGGCAGCCATATCGCGGCCGTCATCGTCGAGCCCGTGGCGGGCAACATGGGGTGCGTGCCGCCGGAGCCCGGCTTCCTTCAGGCGATCGTGGAGCTCTGCCGTAAACACGGCGCCGCCAGCGTGTTCGACGAAGTGATGACGGGCTGTCGCGTGGCGCGCGGCGGGGCCCAAGAGCGCTACGAGCTCGAGCCCGATCTCACCTGTCTCGGCAAGGTCGTCGGCGGCGGCCTGCCGCTCGCCGCGTACGGCGGTCGCGGCGATATCATGCGCCGCGTCGCGCCGCTCGGACCCGTCTATCAAGCGGGGACGCTGAGCGGAAATCCGCTCGCGGTGAGCGCGGGGCTCGCAACGCTCGAGCACCTGACGCCCCCGGTCTACGACCTTCTCGAAGCACTCGGAGCTCGCCTCGAGGCGGGGCTCGACCGGGCGTTGCTCGAGACCGAAACGGTCGGGACGGTCCAGCGCGTGGGCTCCATGTTGACGCTGTTTTTCCGTCCTGGTCGCGTGCGCTCGTACGCCGACGCGGGTGAATCCAACCGCGAGCGCTTCGCCGCCTTTCATGCCGGCTTGCTGTCTCGTGGCGTGTACTGGCCCCCCTCGCAGTTCGAAGCGGCGTTCGTGTCCGCGGCTCACACCGAAGCGGACATCGACGCGACGATCGCCGCAGCGAAGCTGGCGCTCGCGGGGTGAGCCGAGCCGGGCGATGAGCGAACGCGTCTTCATCAGTTATTCCGAGGCCGACAGCGAGGTCGCGGAGCGGCTGGAGCGCGCGTTGGGCGATCGCGGCGTCGACTGTTTCCGGCACGCCAAGGACATCGGTCCGGGCCAGCGCATCGAGCAAACGGTGGTTCAGGCTCTGCTCGAGTGCTCGGCCGTCATCGTGGTCATCTCGCCGGCCAGCGCGCGCTCGGCTTGGGTCTCCTACGAGATTGGCCTGGCTCGAGGCCGCGACAAGCTCATCGTACCGTTCTTGACCCACACGTCGATGGAGCTTCCTTCCTTCATCGGCGACGTCAAAGCAGCGCGAAGCACGGCGGAAGTGCTGCGCCTGTTCGAGCTCAAGAACGAAAGGCCCTCGGGCACCGAAGAGAGTCGGAAGGACGCTGACCACGGAGCCCTGCTCGCCGGCCGAGACGAGCGTTTCGTCGTCGTGTACGGCGGGGCGAACCTCGAGTACTCGCTCGAGCCCGGGGGCGAAGTCGTGCTCGGTCGCAAGCACGACGTCGAGGCTCGCGTCGTGTTCGGCGGCAGCGGCGTCAACTACACGATGCGGCTGCTCCGCGCCGGCGTCCCCGTTCTGCCGGTATTGTCAGTCGGCAACGACGAAGTCGGCAGGTCGATCCAGAGCGAGATCCTCGAGGCCGCCGTGACCGTGCCGTGCTCGCAAGACGTGATGCGCTTCGTCGCGAGCGACGACTTTTTCGTGCCGGGCCTGCGGACCGGTCGCTCGACGATCATCGTCGACCGCAAAGGACGCTCGCGCACCATCTTGCGCGAGCCGGCGCGCGGCAACGAAGGCGTGCTCGAGCACGTCGAACGGCGCACGAACGAAATCGTCTCGCAACACGGCGACGCCCTGGGCTTCGTCATGGTCGGACACATCCAGAGCGATCGCGCCGGCCCGGGCGGCCACCGCGGGCGCTGCACCGAGCGTGTGCTCGATCGCTTCCGAGAAGTGGGTTCTCCGGTATTCCTGAATCCAGGCTCGGCTCAAATCGAACAGGGTTTTTCGTTTTGGAAAAATCATCTGGACGGCGTGGAAGTGCTCCAGCTCAATCTGGGCGAGATGCGCGCCTTCCTCGACGACGGTGGCCCGCGCCTGTCGCTCGCTTCGATCGTCGATCGACTGCAACAGCGCCGGCTGACGGGGATCGTCACGCTCGACCGCTTCGGGGCCATTTGTACGCATCGGGACGTGCACGGCTCGGTGCTTCTCGCGTGGCCGTTTCGGCTCGACGACGTGACCGACACCACGGGCGCCGGGGATGCGTTCGGCGCCGGCGTGGTCTCGGTCCTGCGACGCGATCGTTCGTGCTCCTACGGGCACCTTTTCAACGCGGTGGACGAAGGCCGCACCTGGGCCGCCTTCGCGTGCACCAAGGTGGGCGGAGCGAGCGAGTGCCCGAACGTCCCGGAGCTCGCGCGCTTTCGCGAAAGGTTTTTTCTGGAGAGTCGCGGCATCGAAGTCAAAGAGAAAGACCTGGCTCGAGACATTTTTTGGATCCTCGACCAGACCTGACACCGTGAAGCAACTTTCCCCCGCTGCCGAGCGCAACCAGGAGCCGATCCTTCGAGTGCTGAAACAGGCGCTGCCCGAGCGCGGCTTGGTCCTCGAAGTCGCGAGCGGCTCGGGACAGCACTCCGCCTTCTTCGCCCGGCGGCTGCCGCTTCTGACTTTCCAGCCGAGCGACGTCGACCCCGCGGCCCTGAAGAGCGTGCTTGCCTACCAGGGTGAAGCGGTTCTCGACAACCTGGTGCCGCCGCTCCGCCTCGACGCGACGCAAGAGCCTTGGCCGATCGCGTGCGCAGACGCGGTTCTCTGCTTCAACATGATTCACATCGCGCCCTGGGAGGCGTGCCTGGGCCTGCTGCGCGGTGCGGCCGGCGTGTTGCATGCGGGCGCGCCGCTCGTGCTGTACGGCCCGTACTCCATCGACGGCGACTTCACGTCCCCGAGCAACGTCGAATTCGACCGCTACCTCAAGCAGCGCGACGCGCGCTGGGGAGTGCGCGAGCTTCGGGACGTCGAGGTCGAAGCCGCGCGCGCCGGCTTCGAGCCGGACCGCGTCGTGCCGATGCCGGCCAACAACCACGTGCTCGTATTCCGCCGCGTCTGAGCTAGAATTTCCCTCGGCACCAGCATTTCGTGGGAGATTCCGAGACGCGATGAAGTTCGGTCACTTCGACGACGAGGCCCGAGAGTACGTCATCACGCGTCCCGACACGCCGCGCCCGTGGAGCAATTACCTCGGCTCGGTGGAATACGGCGCCATCATCACCAATCTCCCGAGGGCGCTCTTGTAGAAGCTGTAGCCTCCCGCG
>DASWGX010000026.1:0-4753 GCA_036393455.1 Polyangiaceae bacterium | reverse complement strand
CGCCCCACCGTGGTGCGCCGTACTTCGCAGCGCCGGCGCGGCCTGTGCGCGCCTCCCCATGACGACGCCAAGGCCACAGGCCCTCTGCCCCCCGCGACCTTCATCCCCGCGACCTTCATCCCCTCCATCCCAGCGGCCCCTACGCCCGAAAGCTCGGAGCCTCGCCGTTCAATCGACGTACGCGAGAGACCAGCCGATGCGCACGCTCCCGAGCGCGTTCGCGCTCACTGAATCCACGGGCGGCGCGACGTCCACGAGCAGCGACAGCCGGAGTGCGGTGCGCGGCGGAGTATAGCTCGTGGTCGCGCCCACGGTCCAAAGGCGCTGAGCGGTGCCGTCGCGGCGCCGCCCCTCGACGGCGACCTCGCCTTCCCACGCGAGGCTCGTCACGAGCCCCAAGTCGACGTCGGCGCTGGGCAAGTACTGTCCACTGAGCTGCGCCAGCGCGCGCGGTCCGAGCTTGCGTTCGAAGCCGAGCTCGTCGTCGGGCAAGCGCAACGCGGCTTCGCCGGAAGCCGCAACACGAAAGTGGGGCATGAATCCCTTCTGCAGGCGTGCTCCGAGCGCCGCTTCCCAGGTTCCGAGACCCTGCCCGGCTCCCGACGCGCCGAGCGATCCCCCCTTTCCGCTCGTCGCGTCGACGACACCGGTCGGCGCGCGCAGCCAGAGGTAGGCGCTCACGGCCGGCCACGGCAAGCGTTCGTAGGGCATGGGTTCGTCTACAGCGTCCCACCATAGGCGCGCTCGTGTGTCGCCGAAGCCGCTGTCCTCGGTTTCGAAGCGCTCGAACCTGAGCCAGGTCTCTTGCAGCGTGAGCTCGAGGCTCGCTTCCAGGTCGTCGAAGGGACGGTACGCTCCGGCCGCCATCACCAGCAATGTGCCCTGATCGGTATCGAGCCGAGTGTAGCGGCCGTCGGCGTTCCACGCGCCGTGGGCGAGCGACAGGGATTGTCCGGCGAGCACTGCGAAGCGATCGACGGACCCGGTGAGCGGGCCTCCTCCGCTCGCGCTGTCGCCGCACGGACACGCAAACCCGGATCGCGCGATCAGCGCGATTGCGACGGCGAGCACGGCGAGCGCCCGGCGCGCCGCCGTCACGGCACCTGGACGCTGAAGAAGACCCGATCTTCGGCCCCTGCGACGTCGAGGTCGAGAGTGACGTCCCAGCGGCCCGGCATGAAAAGGGAGAGAGCGTCGATTCGGTAGGCTTCATCCACCAGCGAGACCTCGGGGGGCACCGTGCCGTGCCCGTGAACCGGCATGAAAAAGTCCCACGCGACGAGCTCGGTGTCGGCATTCGAGAACGTCACGTAGAGCGTGTTTTCGCCGCGCACGACGTGGCCGTCGGCGGTCTCCACCAGCGCGGAGACGGCGCGCTGATCGGACTCGACGCGAAGCGGCGCACCGTCCGCGAGCACGGGGGAATCCTCCACGGTCGACCCCACGCAACCGAACAATGCGCTCGCGACCGTGCTCGCGACACCGAGCACCGCCGCTCGTGCGCTCCCTAGACCAGCTCCTCCGCCAGTTCCACCAGTTCCATCAGTTCTACCAGTTCCACGACCAACTCCCGCGAGCATGCGGCAGTTTTTACCATTCCCTCGTCGAAGAAGCTCTGCGGCAAAACGTCGCACCGCGAAGGGCCGACGCGTCACGAACGCGTTCGAGATGCGGTGCGCCTCGATTCGAGATGCGTGCGACCTATTGCCGCATTGACGGTGCCGGAGCACCCCCCGTTTAATCGTCCCATCATGAATGCACGCTTCCAGGTTCGCCGCGCCTTCTCGCTATGCGCTCTCGCTTCGGTCGCGGTTCTCGTCCCGCTCTCCGCTTGCGGCGGGGACGACACAGGCGACGACGGTACGAGCGGGTCCGGAAGTGGAGGAAGTTCCTCCGGCGGTACTACCTCGTCGTCGACCGGAACGTCGTCGACCGGAACGTCGTCGACCGGAACGACCGGGAGCGGCGGCATGGGCGGAGAGTCGCGCGGGCCGAGCAGCGCGCAGTGCCAAGCCCTCGGTTCGCTCTGCCACGAGGTCGACGACGGCGACGGCCCGCTCCACGACTGTCATGACGTCGGCCATATCGGCGATCCCCAGGCTTGCGCGGAAGTCTTCGACGACTGCATCACGATGTGCCTCGAGGCCGCCGAAGGGCACGGGGCCGGCGGCAGCGGCGGCGCCGGTGGAGAGCACGGGGGTCACGGCGAAGGGTCCGACCTCTGCACTTTCATCGGCTCGTTCTGCCACGAGGTCGACGACGGCGACGGTCCGCTCCACGAGTGTCACGAGCTCGGCCACGACGGCGATGCCGAGACGTGTCAGGAACGCGCCGCGGAGTGCGTGACGATGTGCGCGGCGGCGATGGAAGCAAGCGGCGGAGCCGGCGGCAGCGGCGGAGCCTGAACGCGCCGTCCCCTCGGTTGTCCTATCGGCCAATCGCAGCCGGCTCATCGCCGTCGTCTAGTCGCGGCGCCGTAGCACGCGCTTGCGATCGCGGTCGTGGGCGTCCTGAATACGCACCTGTACTTCGAGGAGCGCATCCTCGGGGGTCTTGCTGAGGTTGCCGATGGCGTCGACCGCCGCGTCGAGCTCTCGCTTGTACTGAGGGTAAACTCCGAGCTTGGGCGTGCTGAACCCCGCCTTGCTGAACGAAAGGCTTCGGAACATCTCGAGGTTCGGGTGCGGATGCTCGCGGCGAAACCACTCGCTCACCTCGAGCAGGGGCGAAAACTTGCGCTGGCCGAGGCAAAGGAGCTCCATCGCTTGCTGCGACGAGAGAAAGCGGATGAAGTCGAAGGCCTCGTCCGGGTGGCTCGCGTCTTTCGGGATCACGAAGACGTCCGCCTCGTTGAGCGACGGCCGCGCGAGATCGGGACGATGCTCTGGATGGGGAAACGGAGCGGTGCCCCATTGCATGCCGGGGGCGTACTTGTCGATGAAGTTGTACATCCACACGCCCTGGATCTGCATCGCGAGCTTGGCAGACAAGAACGGATTTTGCGGGCTCGAAAAATTGCCGAACCCGGAACGGAAGCGCTGGACTTCCGGGACGCCGAGCCGCTTCGAATAGGACGCGAACCACTCGAACGCGCGCACGTTGCGGGGATCGGCCGCGGTGACGCGATCGCCGTCGTGCAGCCGCCCACCGAAATGAAAGCCCCAGGACCAGTTCCACCAGGCGGGAACGCCGGGCAGAAAGCCGGCCTGCACCAACCGCTTGCGGTCTCCGGGCACGTCCGGCAGGTAGCCGGACAGGGTCTCCCGGCTCCCGTCGGGGTGCGTTACTTCCCATCGCGTCAGCCTTTCCGCGTACGCGTCGAGCTCTTCGATCGTCGCCGGAGGTTTCTCCGGATCGAGGCCGGCTTCCCGAAATAGCCGCTTGTTCCAGTGGAGCGCCGTCGTGGCCGGAGTCGAGGGGGCGCCCCAGACACGACCGTGGTAGCTCACGAGGTCCCAATAGACGGGAACGTAACGCTCGGCGCTGATGCCCGCGGCCGCGAAGCGATCGGTGAGGTCGACCAAGGCGCCTCGATCGACGTAGGCGGCGATCAGGTAGCTGTACGTGCCGGCGACGTCGGGTGGATTGCCGCCGGCGATCGCGACCAATAGCTTTTGCTCGATCGCCGAGACGGTCACCTTCTCCACCCTGATCGGCCGGTAGTCGGGCTCGAGCTCCGCCCGCTCACGTTGGTGGCGGTTGTAGAGCTCCACGACGCGGTCGAGCGCTTCTCCCTCGAAGCCCGTCCACTTGTCCCAAAGAACGATGTGCCGGGTTCTCGCGTCGTCGTCCTCGCGGCGCCCGCACCCCGGAGAGAGAACGGCGAGCGCCAGCGTGATCGCATAGAGACGCGCGAGCCGGCGCCATGACGACCCGACCGGGCTCATTCGCCGCTGGCTGCGACGCGAGCCGAACCGAAACGCTGCGCGATGACCTCCGCGGCCTTGCGCCCCTGGTCGTTCCTCGGCACGTAAACGTCCGGCTCTCGCTCGAGCGGCGGCAGGTCCACCTCCGCGGCGCGTCCAGGGTGGAGGCCGAGCACGGCCTCCAGATCGGCAAGCAAGTAGTCCATGTTCGGGTAGCGGTTGTCGGGGTGCTTGCGCATCGCGCGCAGCATGATCGCCTCGACTCTGGGGTCGAGCTCTTCGTTGAGCCACGAAGGAGGCGGAGCGGGCGAAAACAGTTGGTGGCCCAGGAGCTCGGTGCCCGGCATCGTGTCGAACGGCAGCTGTCCGGTGAACATGCGGAACATGACCACGCCGAGCGCGTACACGTCCGTCCGGCCGTCGACCGGATCGAGCACGATTTGCTCCGGCGCCATGTAGTGCACCGTGCCCATCACGAGGTCCGTCGTCCCGGTCCCGAGCGAATCCACCTTGGCCATGCCAAAGTCGAGGATTTTCAGACCGTCGGGCGCGCCGGGCGCGCCGAACAAGAACAGATTGTCCGGCTTGACGTCGCGGTGAACCACGCCCGAGCGGTGCGCGGCGGAAAGCCCGACGGCGATCTGCCTGCACAGAGTCAGTCCGAGCTTTTGAGGCACGCTCGACTCGCGACGCAAGTAGTCGCCGAGCGACTCGCCGGCGAGTGCTTCGATGACCAAGAAAGGACGATCGTCGGGCGGACGCTGAACCGCGAGCAGCCTCACCACGTTCGGATGTTCGATCGACTGCGCCGCGGTCGCCTCGCGCAAGAAGCAGCCGCTGATCTCCGGATCGCGCGTCGCCGTCTCCGTCAACCGCTTGACCACCAC
>DASWGX010000025.1:0-9224 GCA_036393455.1 Polyangiaceae bacterium | reverse complement strand
AAGAACGCATCATCAAACAGCGCACGCACGTCACCGTGGGGGCCAGCGAGAAGAACATGTTCGTCATCTCGTCGACGAGCGTGCCGCCGAGCTTCCGTCTCTTCGAGCTGGTCGGTGGGGACTACTGCCTGAACTTCCTCGATTCGATGGGCGGGCGCGTCGCGCTTCCGACCGGCGTCACCGACCTTTCCGTGTTGCGCGGCCAGGCGCGGCGCACGCAGCAGGGCACCTACCAGGTTCGCATCACCGAGGAGTCGCGCGGAAAGCTCGTCATCGGAGACACGACGTTCCTGTTTCAGTTCGTGGCGCCGCCGCCGGTTCAGCCGAAGCCGCAACTCCCTGTCGCGGTGCTGCGCGGCGCAGGCTCCATCGACTGGACGACGACCATCATCGCCGCGTTCGCGTTCTTGCTCCACTTCATGGCGATCGGGGCCCTGTATTCCGATTGGCTCGATCCCATCGTCGACGAAGAGCTGAGCCTTGCCGGCCTGGTCGATACGATGAAGGGATTGCCGCCGCCTCCGCCGGTCGAGGAAGCCCCGAGCGACGAGGGCGCCGAGACCACCGAGAAGGCCCAGGAGGCGGCGCCGAAGGCCGCGCCGAAGACCCAAGGCCCCGCGCAAAAGACAAGCGGCCCGATGAGCGCATCGGAAGCCGCCGCCCTCAGCAATGACCTCGATCAACTGGAGATGGCGACGCTTGGTGCTCTGCTGAGCGACGGACCCGCCACCGCCGGCGTGCTGCGAGACGGCGAGGTGCCCACCAGCGCGCTCGACGCAGCAGCGGCGAGCAACGCCGGCATCGGGACCGGAACCGGCGGCCTCAGGTTCGGCGGCGGCGGAGGGACCATCACCCCGGGGATGGCCGGCGGCGGCCTTGCCAGCATCGGCGGCACCGGCAAGGGCGCCGGCGAAGGCACGGGCACCGTGAAAACGGTCAAGGGGCCGCGTGGCGTGGCCAACGTCGGTGGCGCCGGCGTCAGCGGCGGCACGGTCAGCAACGCGAGCCGGGTCGTGGCGGGAATGCGGGCCGGGTTCCGCGCCTGCTACCAGCGCGGCCTTGCCGAAAACCCCGACGCTCAGGGGAACATCCGGCTCACGATTCGAGTCGGGCCCGGCGGGGAAGTGCTGGGTGTCTCCGCAGCCGCCAGCGGCAATCTCCCCGGGTCGGTTGTTTCCTGCGTCCAGGCTCGCGCGAGCGCCGCGGCTTTTGCCCCTCCTGAAGGAGGCAGCGCGGTCGTCCAGGTGCCGGTCACCTTCGTGAAGCAGGAGTGAGGCAAAAAGGCCGCGCAATGCCGGCTGAATTCAAGGTGCCCGGCCGGCAACCAAAGAGGCATGCTCCCCGAGCTCGGTTCCAAGATCCAGGCTTTCGCGCGCGCGGCGGGGGCGCATATCCTTTCGGAATTTCTTCGGAAATCGGGCCGGTCGGTCGCGTTGACAGTGCGCGAAGCCCTTTCCTATACTTTTTGGCTCGTGAAGCCGTAACCTTGCGGAAAGCGCGAGAGACATGCAGATGAAGTTGGCACTTGGTTTCCTGACGGTCCTCGCCGTCGGTGGCATCGGCGTCGCGATCGCCCAGCCCGATGCTGGGGAGCCCGCGGTACCCGAGCTCGCGGCGCGAGGGGACGTCGCGCTGTCGCCTCAGCAGATGCAAGCGGAGGCCGGTCAGTACGTTCCCGAAATGCAGCGTGCGGCGCGCACCGTGCGCGATCAGCTGCGGGAGGCTCGCAAGCAGCGGGACGTCGTGAAGGTGCTGTGTCTCAACGATAAACTGAATCAGATGGACGTCGCCAGTCGTTCCGCGGCGGATCGCGTGGAGATGCTGAAATCCGCGGTTCAGACCAACGACAGCGACGGGGCCCGTCACGAGTTCACGGTTCTGAGCGTGCTACGTGATCAGGTTCGGACGCTGCAGAGTGAAGCCAACCAGTGCATCGGTGAAGAAGCGGGGTTCATCGGAAACTCCGAAGTGACGGTGGAAATCGACCCATCGATCCCAGACGAGGACCCTTCGGATTTTCCCGATGATCCAATCGTGACCGATCCGCCCGTAGTAATGAGCGCCACGTATTAGCGTCGACAGCACCAATGACGCTCGAAAGCTGGTAAAGACGGGCTTCACCCTGTCACGACGTACGGCTCCGGCATGAAGCTCCGCCTCACGCTTGCGGCAACGCTCGTCGCTTCGTTCATCGCTTTCGACACCGCCGCGCAACAGCCGTGGCTTCAGGATCGCCGTTACGGCGAAGGTATCGGCATCAGAACCGGGAACCTGGAGCTTCATCCAGGGATTGCCGCGGAGCTCGGCTACGACTCCAACTACTTCAAGGGCGCGGGCGACGGTTCGCCGCAGGAAGAGAAGGTCGACGCGCTCCGTTTCCGGGTCACCCCGCATCTTACGCTCAGCACGCTCGGCCGTCAGCGGCTTCAGGGTACCGGCGCGGCTCAGCCGGCTCTGAACTTCGACGCCGGGGTGTACCTCGCCTACAACGAGATCGTCTTTCTCGACTCGGACAGGTCGAACGATCGCAATCTGGGTTTGGGGGCCAATCTTGCCCTCGATATCCAGCCGGGCAAGCCGGTCGGCGGCGACGTCTATGCCGACTACCTTCGAACGGTAGAGCCTTCGAGCGCGGCGTCGGGGGCGGGCGAGGGGGTCGCCGAGAGCAGCTTCGATCGCGATTCGATTCGCGCGGGCGGAGGAGTTTCGTGGCGCCCCGGCGGAGGGCTTTTCGAGTGGCGCTTCGGCTACGAGATCGGTTTTCAGCTGTTCGAAGCGGATGCCTTCGCGGGCTTCAACAACACGCGGCATACCTTCAACACGCGCGGACGCTGGCGCTTCTTGCCGCGAACGGCGCTGCTCTACGACGCCCACTACCAGCTGGTGCGCTTTTACAACGACACCGACCAGAACGACGGCGAAAACATTCGGTCGCGTCTCGGGCTGCGCGGCCTCGTCACGAATCAGCTCGCTCTGTTGGCCATGGCGGGTTGGGCGGGGAGCTTCTATGCGCCGCGTGGCCCGATCCCCGCTCGAAACTACGACGACTTCATCGCCAACGCCGAGGTGCGCTGGTTTTTGCAGCCGGAGCCCGAGCTCCAGCCGGGAAGCGCTCCCGTCGGCTTGTCGTCGATAGGAGTCGGCTACGCGCGCGACTTCAACACGAGCTATCTCGGTGCGTTCTACCGCCGGGACCGCGGGTACATCGACGCCGCTTACTTCATCGGCGGGCAGATTCTGTTGTCGGCGCGCGGCGGGGTTTCCCACGTGAGCTACCCCGAGAGCTTTTTGGGCACCGGGGTCTCGAATCCGTCTTTTTCGGAGAATCGCGTCGACGCGCAACTGTTTGCGGAGTATCGGCCGAGCGATACCATCGGCGTCAACACGACGCTGCAGTACGATCGGAACTTCTCGGGCACGCCCGTCCTCCTGGACGGCATGGGCAACGAGGATAACCTCAGGTACTCTCGGTATCAGATATTCCTGGGCGTTCGCTGGTTCATGTGATCGAAAGTGCGGGCGCTTCCTCGAGGGCTCGCTTTCCTATGCCAGTTTCGATTCGCCTCCTGGTGTTGCTCCTGACCCTGTGCGTGGCAGCCTGCGCCTCGCGGCACGATAATTCGCACTTCGTTCTCGAGCCGCCGACGGATCAGACGACGCTCGGCCCGGGCGACGTATTCCAGTTGCAGATCGTGGGCGAAAAGGACTTGCCGCTCGAATACCAAGTCGCTTCCGACGGGACGGTCAACCTACCGTTCGTGCACACGCTCAAGGTAGCCGGCCTCGAACCGCAGGAGGTGGAACGGCGGGTCCGCGAGCGGTTGATCGAGCTTCAGATTCTGCGCGATCCGAGCGTCGTCGTGACGGTGAAGGAGTATCAAAGCAAGCGGGTCAGCGTGCTCGGGCAAGTACAAAAACCGGGAAGCTTTCCGTTTACTTCGGGCATGACCCTGATCCAAGTGATCTCGCTCGCGGGCGGCTTGACCGCGATCGCCGAAGCGGATCGCGTCAACTTGACGCGGAACTCGAAGAATGGATCGCGCACGGTCGTCCTCAGCCTGGAAGCCATCACGGAGGGCCGGTCCCCGGACATCCCGCTCCAGGCCGGCGATCAGATCTTCGTGCACGAGCGCATCTTTTGAGCGACTGCCGCTCGGTGCTTCCGGCTTTCTCCCCTCAGGGCGCGCCGCCGGCGTCTGCCGTCGCGATCGAGATGGCGACGAAGACACGAAAACTCGGCACGGTCACACCCTGGAAGTGCTCGGTGCGCTCCCTTCCTTCCGAGTCCTCCAGCCTTTCGAAGGAGAGCGGCAGGCCGCCGCCGGCACCGGCGCGGAGCTGCGCGCTTTCCGAAAGCCGCGTCCCCAGCCCGACCCACCACTCGGCGGGGATGAGCCCGGCGTCGAGCGCCCGCGAGCCGTCGTCGTAGGTGACCCTAGGCTGCTGGCTAAGGACGGGGAGCGCCGTGGCTTCCGCGGAGAGCTCCAAGAGCCCGTCGCCGAGCACGGCGTAGTGCGCGCCGAGCGACGCCGTCAGCTGATGGCCGAGGCGGAACCCGCCAAGCTCGGTGGTTTTTCGGACGCGTGCACCGAGCTCGGTCAGTACGCCGAAGTGCCCGAGCGCGGCTCCGAACGTCACGCGAGGCGCGGCGACCCAGCCGCGCTCACCGGCCAGTAGCGATTCGTCCCCCGCTGGCACCAAGAGGCCGAGCCCGGCACTGGAAAACCAACGACTTTCGCCGTTCGGGACGTCGAACAGGCGCGCGCGGAGCTCGAGGCGCGGGTCGCGCAAGGCGGCCCGCTCGAGCGCGGGCGCGTCGGTGCTCGTGACGCCTTCGACGCCGGTACCGCGTTGGCGCAGCGCGAACGGCGTCGCGACGCCGACATCGATGCCGGCGCCGAGGCCGAAGGCGAGCAGGAGCGTGGCATCGGTGCGAAAGCGCACGAGCTCGATGTCTCGGCCTTCGGGATCCGCCGACGGCGCGACCAGCACGACCGGCCGGCGCAAGTACTCGACTGCCAGCTGAGCCCGGTAGGCGCCGGCTTCGAGCAGCGCGGCATCGGCGATGGCAGCAAGGTGCTCGGAGAACGGCGAGAACCAGAGCGCGTTGGCGTCGAGACAGGGCGACTGCTCTCCGTCGCAGGGCGCGGCGCCTCCGACACGCGGCCAAAGCCCGACGCCGAGCAAGAAGGCGGCCGACGCCGCGCGGCGCACGAGGCGCCTCGAAAGCCGGCGCGGCAGAAGGATGGTCGGGTACATGGCTCGCTTTCGGTCGATTACCGCGGGCGCCCCGCGCCGCAAAGCGTCGATTTCGACAATCGCGCGGCCGGGCCGGAGCGAGGACGCCCGATTGCCGGGCTTCGTGTTAAGTGGCGTGCGAACCAAGCCGGCGAGGCGAGCATGGAGATAAGTCGAGAGCGGCCACTGCTGTTGGGCTCGGCGTCCCCGCGACGGCGCGAGCTGCTGGAAGGCATTGGCATTCCGCTCGACGTCGCTCCAGCCGACATCGACGAACGGCGCGAGCCGGGCGAAGGGGTGGCGGAGTTTCTGAGTCGCATCGTAGAGACGAAGCTCGGCAGCGTCGTCGAGCGGGCGCGTGACCGAATTGCGTCGTGCGTGCTGGTCGCGGACACGATCGTCGTACTCGACGGCGACGTGCTCCTGAAGCCGGTAGATACGGCGGACGCGAAGCGATTGCTCGGGCTCCTCGCCGGGCGGCGCCACACGGTCTATACGCGCTACGCGGTCGCTACCGCCGCGGCGCCGACGGCGGCGAACGCGCGCACGGTGGCGACCGAGGTCACGCTGAGAGCAGCGAGCGAAAGCGAGATCGAGCGTTACGCCGCCACCGGGGAGGGGCTCGACAAGGCCGGCGCTTACGCCGCTCAAGGCGTCGGGACGTTCCTGGTTCAGCGGATCGAGGGTTCGTTCACCAACGTCGTCGGGCTCCCGGTTTGCGAAGTGATCGAAGATCTCAAGCGGCTCGGCGTGCTCGGGCCGTTCCCGTGACGTGGCTTGCCCTGCTGCTGGCGAAGCTTCGTGCTCGGGGCGGCGGCGCGCCGCGGCGGGGCGACGCGTGGCTCGCGACGTCGGTGGCGCTGTTGGCGCGCCTGGGTGTCGTCGCCTTCGCGGCTTCGCAGTTTCCACCAGCCGACGACGGCAAATACTACCACGTGTTTGCCGAGCGTCTGGCGGCCGGGCTCGGCTACACGTGGCCCTGGCCGGACGGCGCCGTCACGTTTGCGGCGCACTATCCCGTCGGCTATCCGCTCTTGCTGGCGCCCTTCTACGGGCTCTTCGGCCCTCGTCCCGTGGTGGCCATGTGCGTGAACGCCGTCGTCGGATCGGCCGCCGCGTTCGCCGCGCACCGTCTCGCGGCTCGCCGCGCGTCGCGCGTCGGCGCTCTCGTGGCGTCGCTCGCCGTTGCGCTCCACCCGAGCCTGGTCTTTTACACGGCCGCATTGATGACCGAAGCCGTGGCGGGCGCCCTGTTCGTGATCGCCCTGGCCATCGCCGCCGGGCCGGCGGACGCCAAGTGTTTCTCGCTGCGTCGCGTCGTGCTTGCGGGTCTGGTGCTGGGAGTCGGCGTGCTGGTCCGGCCCCAGCTCGTCTTGCTCGCACCGCTCGTGCCGCTCGTTGCGGCGCCGCGCGAACGCGTCGCACGGCGTTTCCTCGCGGTGGCGCTCGGCGTCGCGGTCACGCTCGGCGTGTGCATGCCCTGGACGCTCAGAAACTGCGTCAGAATGGAGCGTTGCGTCTTCGTCAGTGCCAATGTCGGCTGGAACCTCTTGATCGGTGGCAGCGCCCGCGGCAACGGCGGCTGGGCTCCGCTCGACGAAGTCGGTGTGCCGGAAGCCTGCCGGCTGGTCTTCCAAGAAGCCCAGAAGGATGAGTGCTTTTCCCAGCACGCGCGGCAGCGGATTCGCGAAAATCCGGCGGCGTGGTTCGCGCTGGTCCCGAAAAAATTGAGCGTGACGTTCGACTATTCGGGGGCGGCCGCCTACTACATGCACGCGTCGAACCCGGCTCTTTGGAATGCCGAAGACAAGCTCGCGCTCGGAATTTTCGAGACGATTTGGCAGCGTGGGCTCTTGCTACTCGGTCTGTTTGCAGCGGGGCGCGTCTCGGGCACCCGATCCCGCGTGCGGCGCGTCGTGGCTCTGGGAGCAGCCCTGTCACTCCTGACTCCGGCGGCGTGGATTGGCTACCTCGGGCTCGTCGTCGTGGCGTGCTCGATGGGACGCGAGCTCGTCCGCCGGCCGTCGCTCTTCGGTGCCGCAGCCGTCGTCGCGACGACCGCGCTGGTTCACGCCGTCTTCTTCGGCTCGGGTCGCTACGCGCTCGTCACTTCGGTCGCGCTGGCGGCCCTCGCAGGCGGCGCTTTCCCGCGCCGGCGTGCGTCCCAAGCGGCGGCGCGCCGGGGTTTTGACACTGACCCGTGAGCGCGCGATACTGCGCGCCCAAGGAGATCTCGCGGATGCCGCTCATAGAAACCGAAGAAGCCGCTCGCCGCCTGGCGCGGGCGATCGCCAGTGACCTTTCGCTCTACAACGAAGAGAAGATCATCCGCGGCATAGAGAGCGACACGCTTTTCAACGAGCTCGAAGAAGAAATCGAAGAGGGCCGCGCCCTCTACAAGAGCCGCGTCGCACCGGTCCTCTACCAGAGAAACTTCTACGATCGCGCTCTGGTCGACATCCTGGTCAAGTCGAAAGGTCATATCAAGAGCCGGATCTGGTAGCCGGCGTTGGCGCCGCGCTTCGTCGTTCCCGAGGGCGTCCAGGGGGAGCGCGTCGATCGAGTGCTGCACCGGTTGATCCCGGACGCCTCGCGCTCCGTGCTCCAGCGTTGGATTCGAGCGGGGCGCGTGCTCTTGAACGGCCGCGCGTGCCGGTCGAGCGACGCCGTGGCCGCGGGCAGCACGCTCGACGTCGATCCGGCGCCGCCGCCGCCTTCCACCGCCGAGCCGGGCCCCGGCGTCGTTTTCGACGTCCTGTTCGAAGACTCCGATGTCATCGTCGTGGACAAGCCTGCCGGGCTCGTGGTGCATCCGTCGCGCGGGCACCGGAACGGCACGCTGGTGAACGGCTTGGTTCTGCGTCCCGGTTTTCGCCGCGACAACGCCGATCCGCGCGATCCCAAAGGCGCGCTGCGACCGGGAATCGTGCACCGCTTGGACAAGGATACGAGCGGAGTCCTCGTCGTGGCCAAGACGTCCTCGGCTCGCGAGGCGCTCAAGCTTCAGCTTTTCGAGCACACGGTCGAGCGACGCTATCGCGCCCTCACGCTCGGCGTTCCCCAGGCCGCGACCCATCGCACTCGGCATGGCCGCGATCCGCGCTCGCGCCTGCGCTTCACGTCGAAAACCGAGCGCGGACGCGAAGCCGTGACGCGCGTCACTCCGCTCGAAACCCTGGCGGGCGGCCGCGCCGGCCTGGTCGAATGTCGCCTCGAAACCGGGCGCACGCACCAGATCCGGATGCATCTGTCCGAATGCTCGAAGACTCCCATCTTTGCCGATCGGCTCTACGGCGGCGCGCGCTATCCCACGCCCGAGCTCGAGCTCATCGGCGAGAGGTTGGGGCGCCAGGCCCTCCACGCCGCGGTGCTCGGCTTCGTCCACCCGGTCACGGGTCGAAACTTGCGCTTCGAAACCCCGCTGCCCGCGGACATGCAGGCCGCCCTCGACGCGCTACGGGAGCTCGCGTCGCGCGGTCTTGACGCGAAGTGAGCGCGGCCGAGCGAGCCTGCCCGCTCGGCCTTGTGATACTCTGCCGCTTCATGCTCGATTGCCGAACCATGAAACCTGCCGTGAGACGCCTCGCGTCCGCAAGCGCCGTTCCCATCGTGCTGGTCGTCTCGGGCGCGTGCGGCGAACCGAGCGGAAGCTCTCCGCGGATGAGCACGGGCGCGACCACCGCGGGCGCTTCCAGCTCTGGAAGCGGCGGCGCTTCGACGACCGGGTCCGGAGGAAGTGTCGCGAGCACCGGAGGCGAAAGCGGCGCAACCAGTGCAACGACCGCGAGCGCCGGCGGAGGCTCGAATGGTGGCAGCTCGGGCAGCGGAGGCGTTGGCGCGTCCGGCTCGGGGGGGTCGGGCGGGGACGGCGGCGGAGGCACGGGCGGTGGGCCTTCCGGCAAGGGGGCTTCCGGAGCCGCCGTGTGCCCGGCCGGCGCGAGCTTCGGCGATCCCTTGGCCGGCATGGGAAGCATCGAGACCATCAA
>DASWGX010000024.1:0-4919 GCA_036393455.1 Polyangiaceae bacterium | reverse complement strand
CCGCTCCCGCTCCCGCAACCGACACCGTTCCGGCGGCCCCGCTCGCTCCCGCCCGATTTCATGGATCAAGAGTGGACGCCCCTCTGGCGCGCTGGCCTTCTCGCGCTCTCGCTGCTACATCTTCGGCGCGCCGGCGGGGGTTTCCGTCGAGCGCGGTCGAGGACGGGGGTTTCCGTCCTCAAAGGAGAAAGATCATGGTTTCCGTAAGACTTCCCGACGGAAGTGCGCGCGATGTTCCCGACGGGTCGTCGGTTTTGGACCTCGCCAAACAAATCGGGCCGGGGCTCGCGAAGGCCGCCGTGGTCGCGAGGGTCGACGGCACGGTCGTCGATCTCACCCGGCCGCTCGCGGACGGCGCGAACGTCGAGATCCTCACCAAGAGCCACCCCGAGGCGCTCGAAGTGCTGCGTCACTCCGCCGCGCACCTCATGGCGGACGCCATTCTGAGGCTGTTCCCCAAGGCGGAGCTTACCATCGGTCCGGTCGTCGAGGACGGCTTCTACTACGACATCTACGTGCCGGAGGGGAAGATCACCCCCGAGGACTTCCCGCGCATCGAGCGCGAAATGCAGAACATCGTCAAGGAGGGGCGAGCGTTCGAGCGCTGCGTTTCCGACGGCGGCGACGAATACTTCGCCCGCTACCGCGCCATCGACGGGGGGCACAACAAGTTCAAGGCCGAGCTCATCGACGGAATCCGACAACGCGGGGAAGAGATGAGCTTCTACAAGCACGGAGACTTCATTGATCTGTGCCGCGGGCCGCACGTTCCGAACACGGGCTGGCTCGCGAACGTCAAGCTCACCAAGGTGGCCGGCGCCTACTGGCGCGCAGATTCGGAGCGCGAACAGCTGACGCGCGTCTACGGCACGGCCTTCTTCGGCAAGGCGGAGCTCGACGACTACCTGAAGGCGCTCGAAGAGGCGAAAAAGCGCGATCACCGCGTGCTCGGAGAGCAGCTCGAGCTCTTCGTCTTCAACGAGGACGCGCCCGGGTTCCCGTTCTTCTTGCCCAAGGGGACCGTGCTCTTCAACGTCTTGGTGGACTACATGCGAGGCCGCCTGCGGCGCAACGGCTACCAGGAAGTGCGGACACCGCTCGTGCTCAGTGAGCAGCTCTGGCACCGCTCGGGCCACTACGACAACTACCTCGAGAACATGTTCTTCACCAAGCTCAAGCTGCGCGACGAAGAGCAACCGGACGTGGTCAAGGACAACGTCGTGGAAGACCGTCCGATGGCGGTCAAGCCGATGAACTGCCCCGGTCACCTCTTGGTCTACAAGAGCCGCCAGCACAGCCACAACGAGCTGCCGCTCCGCATGGCGGAAATGGGGCTCGTGCACCGGCGCGAGCTCAGCGGCGTGCGGCACGGACTCTTTCGCGTTCAGGCGTTCACTCAGGACGACGCGCACCACTTCTGCACTCCGGAACAGATCACCGGGGAAGTGCGCATGCTCATCGACTTCATCCGTGACGTCTACGCCACCTTCGACTTGACGGACGTGAGACTCGAGCTCTCGACTCGGCCCGAGAAGAGCATTGGCTCCGACGAAATCTGGGAAAAAGCGGAGTCGGCGCTCGAAAAAGCTCTCGAGCAGGCGGGCATCGAGTACAAGCTGAACCCCGGAGACGGCGCCTTCTACGGCCCCAAAATCGATTTTCACGTGCGGGACGTCCTCAAGCGCTCGTGGCAGTGCGGGACGATCCAGCTCGACTTTTCCATGCCGGAGCGCTTCGGGCTCGTCTACATCGGCGCCGACGGCCAGAGGCATACGCCGGTGATGATTCATCGCGCCTGCTACGGCTCGCTCGAGCGTTTCCTCGGCATCATCATCGAAAACTACGCCGGCCGTTTCCCGACCTGGCTCGCCCCGGTGCAGGTCATGGTCATTCCGGTGAGCGACAAGTTCGTCGACTACGCGAAGCAAGTAGAGAACCAACTGCGCGACGCGGGCCTGCGCTGCGAGACGAACCTCTCCGGCGATCGCGTCGGCTACAAGATCCGCTCGGCCAGCCTGGAGAAGGTTCCTTACGTGATCGTGGTCGGCGAGCGCGAGCAGAGCTCGGGCACCATCAACGTGCGCTCGCGGGACGACGGCTCTCAGCGTGAAACCAGCGTCGCAGAGTTCCTGGCTTCCGCCGCCGCGGAGCCGCCGGGTTCGGCCGGCGTCGCGAGCGCGGCTGAGTGAGGCAGGAGCCGAGCCGGCGCTTGCCTCACGCCGTACCATGCGTGTACACGTGCCGCGGTGATGTTGCGAAAAGCGTCTCTCTGCTCGGGCTGGGAGCTCTCGAGCCGGCGCTGGCTCGCCGCGGAAAAGCTCGGTACCAGCAGGCTCGAATGGCTGCCGGCGACCGTGCCGGGACACGTGCACGGCGATCTGATGCGGCACCGCGTCATTCAAGATCCGTTCGAGGGTCTCGGCGAGCTCGGGTGCCAGTGGGTGGACGAGGAAGACTGGAGTTACCGTCGCACCTTCAGCTTCGAGCCCGACGCCGAGCTGCCTCGCCGCGTGCTGGTGTTCGAGGGACTCGACACGGTGTGTACCGTTCGGTTGAACGGCGAAAGGCTCGCGGCGCACGACAACATGTTCGTGCCGCTCGAGGTTGACGTGACGCAGCGCCTGAGGCCGGGCGAAAATGAGCTCCGCGTCGATTTCGAGTCCGCGCCGCGCGTCGGCCGGGACCGCCGTGCCCGTTATTTCGAACGCGAAGGCCTAGACGCCGGCTTGCGGCAGTTCGACGAGCGGGCCTTCGTGCGCAAGGCGCAGTACATGTACGGTTGGGATTGGGGGCCGCGGCTAGTTTCTTCTGGCATCTGGCGGCCTGTCACGTTGATCGAGTGCTCTGCGCGGCTCGGGGCGGTGAGCCTGCGACAAGTGCACCGATCGGACGGTGTCGTCGAGCTCTCGTGCAGCGCCGATCACGACGGCCCTGGCCGAGTCGTCCATTTCGTCGACGGCTTCGATCGGCCCCTGGAGAACGGCGAACCGCTCGCGATCGAGCGCCCGGAGCTGTGGTGGCCGGCCGGGTTCGGGGAGCAGCGCCTCTACACCGTTACGAGCTTCGTCTGCTCGAGCGCCCCGCGCCGGCGTTCCGACGCGGAAACCGGCGCGCTCGATCGACGTCGGACTCGCACGGGCCTCCGTACGTTGCGCCTGCTGCGAAACGCCGACCAATTCGGTGAGTCTTTCGAATTCTGCGTCAACGGACGGCCGTTCTGGGCGACGGGGGCCAATTGGATTCCCGATCACAGCCTGCCCGGGCTCGTCACACGCGAGCACGTTCGCGCGCAGGTCGAACGTGCTCGTGACATGAACATGAACATGCTGCGCGTGTGGGGCGGCGGCCTGTACGAAAGTGACGACTTTTACGACGCCTGCGACGAGCTCGGCGTCCTGGTCTGGCAGGATTTCCCGTACGCGTGCAGCTACTACCCCGACGACGAGGCTTCGTTGCGCATCGCCGAGTGGGAGGCGCGGCACGCGGTTCGGCGCCTGTCGCCCCATCCGAGCCTCGCGCTCTGGTGCGGCAACAACGAAAATCTGACGATGTTCGAGAGCAAGTGGCAGGGTGCGAGCCATCATCCTCCGCGCTACTACGGCAGGGCGATTTTCGAGACGACGTTGGCCGAGATCGTCGCAGAGCTCGACGTGGAGCGGCCCTACGTACCGACGTCGCCCGGCGGCAGCGAGCCCGCCAACGCCGGAGGCTTCGGAGACCAGCACTACTGGGACGTGTGGCACGGCCGTGGCGATTGGGTGCACTATCGCGATTCGACCGCGCGTTTCTCGTCGGAGTTCGGGTTCGCGTCGGCGCCGGGGCCGCGCGCGTGGCGCCGCTGCCTGCCTCGAGTGAAGGACCCGTTGTCGCTCGACGTTCGCGAACGCGCCGCACGCTTTCACGACAAGACGGCAAAGGGCTACGACACCTTCGTGGGCTACGTCGAGCTCCACTACCCGCGGGCGGCGAATCTGCGAGACTGGACTTACTATTCTCAGCTGAATCAGCGGGACGCGCTGCGCTTCGCCGTCGAACACTACCGGCGCTCCGAGTTCTGTCGCGGCGCGCTGCTCTGGCAGCTCAACGACTGCTGGCCGGCTCAGAGCTGGGCAGTGCTCGACTCGGAAGGGGAGTACAAGGCCGCAGCGTTCGAGCTCAGACGTTTGTACGCGCCGCTTCTGCTTTCGCTCGAGAAGCTCGAAGGGCGAGCGAAGCTCTGGATCGTGCTCGATAACGCGACCGAAGGCGTTGCCGGGGAAGCCGTGCTCGAGGCGCGCTCGCTCTCCGACGGCCGCGTGCTCGAGTCCATGTCGCGACGAGTCGAGGTGAGGCCTGGAGAGCGGCGCGTGGTGCTGGACATCGATGTTTCCGCCTGTGAGGTGAGCGACACTTTGCTTCGAGCGTCCCTGGCGGGCGCCGGCGCGATTGCGCTGCTCGCCGAACCGAAGCATGCGGCGCTGGCCGAGCCGCGCCTCCGCGCGTGGCGCGACGCACGCGGCCTCGTCGTGGAAGCGGACGTTCCCGTGGTGGACCTTTACGTGTGGGACGAGAGCGGCGAGCTCGTCCTCGACGACAATTTCGTCACCCTGGCGGCCGCCGGCAGCGTCAGGCTGCGTGCTCGCGGCCCGGCGACGCGGCTGCGCGCCCGCAGCCTACGCGGCGAGCACGTCGTGGACGTCGTTTAGTGCCGATTGACGGCCTGCCTACCTAATCCAGCGTAGCCGGAACCAAAAAAGGAAGTTTCGGCACTGGGCTGTCAGGTATCAGGTATCAGGTATCAGGTATCAGCCTTGAGGCGCACCTTCGACAAGCTCGAAATGGCGATCGAGCAGTGGTGCGACCAGGCGAAACTTGCCGCGTAATCGCCGCTCGCCAAACTTGACTCAAATGCAATCAGAGTTCCGCCCTAAGAACGCTAA